>CANEUR010000022.1 GCA_947441875.1 Rickettsiales bacterium
TATTGCTTCCGAATTATTAGTAAAGCATGATGAAAAATATATGCCACCTGAAGTTGCTAAAACTTTAAAATAATGAAATATTTAAAAAAAACTTGACAAACAAGAAAAATGTTTTATAGTAAAACAAATATAGTTGTTTCCATTTTAAATAGATAGGTGTCAATTACTAAATAAATTTGCATCATAATTCGACTGTTGCATCACTAATTTGTTATTTATCAAATATTTTGTTATTTGATTATTTAAAGGTAAGAATTAATATTATTTTGTTGTTAATCAAATTTTAAGCAGTATGCAAAAATCTTTTTTGCTAGAAAAAATCAATCAACATCCAATTTTTAGAAAACATAATTTATTAGCAAAATTATGTAATAGTTTATTATCAATATTGCTTGTTTTAAATAGCCTTCTTGTGCCATTTTGCAAGTTTTTTTTTACAAAAAAAACTATCTTATTCATTTCTAATAACAAAATCACCACCATTAATTTTCATCCAATTTTACAAAATTTATTCATTTGTATTTTATTGTTTTTTAGCATCTCATTTTATAATTCTTGGCAATATAAAATACAATATAACAATTTAACCGATGACAAATTAAGTGAAATTGAAAAACTAACAAAACTCAATAATTATTTTGCAAATGAACTAGAAATAAGCAATAACAAACTTGAAAAAATTAATCAATATTTAAATACTATAAATTCGCCTATCATACCAGTAAATGAGCGATTAAACACAATTAAAATACCTAAAGATATAGATACAAAAAATTTAAGTAGCGAAAACAATCAAACTATTCACACCATTAAACATCTTCATCAAAATTTTGCTTATGTTAATCATTTTAATACACAGCGAATCAGCAAAATAGAGCAAGCAATTGCTATAACTGGCTTAAACTTCAAACAACATATCGACGCAAATCGAAAAGTTAAAAAATACTCTAAAAATAATTCTCATATGGCTATTGGAGGGCCAGAACAATTCGATGCCGAACTTGAAAAAGAGTTATTAGCAAAAAATCTTTCTACTAATTACTTAGAACTACATCTAGAAAAAAATCAATTTAATAACCAAATAGAAAAACTACAGTTTCTCGAAACAATAAGCCAAAAATTACCTTTTCATAAACCAATGAATCATTTTTACATTTCTAGTGGCTTTGGTGTTAGAACCGATCCTTTCACAGGTAAGCATCATGCTCATGAGGGCCTAGATTTTGTAGGCATTCACAATGCCCCCATCATTAGCCCATCTACTGGCAAAGTTATTTTGGCAAAATGGTTTAGTGACTATGGCAATGCAATTGTTATTGATCATGGCTACGGAATCACTACTCGTTACGGTCATTTATCAAAAATAAAAGTAAAAGAAGGAGATGTTGTTAAGAGGGGGCAAATAATAGCCTTGCAAGGTAGCACAGGTAGAAGCACAGGCAATCATCTGCATTATGAAGTTCGTTATAAAAACACCCCCCTTAATCCAAAAAAATTTTTGGACGCAGGCAATATAATTAATTCTTCTAATACCAGTTATGTCAATAGTTAATATTAAAAAAGAAACAATAAAAATTCAAAACAATAATAAAAAATTTGAGTTAATTAGCTCTATCTATAATTCACCTCCTAGTATTATTGCTAAAAATTCTACTATACATGGCAATCTTAACAGTTCTGGCACCATAGAAATAGAAGGCTCAGTTTATGGCGAAATAAACACCAAAACTCTCATCATCCGACAATCTGGCTTTTTCCAAGGCAAAATTATTGCAGAAGATCTTTATATTCAAGGTAAATTCGAGGGCAATATTAATGTTGGTAAAATTAGCATTTCTCAAACCGCCAATGTTAATGGTGAAATTTCTTATCAAACCATGTCGGTACAAGATGGTGCTTGTATAGATGCTGTTTTTAAAAAAAATAATAATACTTAAAAAATGTTTTTCGTTAACAAAAATTATCGATTGTGCTTTTTTGACTTAAAAAAAATATTATTCTCTTTACTTTTAGTTGTTTTATGTTCTTGCCATAACTTTAATTATTTCAATAATTTATTGCTCGATAAAACCCAAAAAAACACCCAAAAAAACAGTAATAAAAAAAATTTACAAAACAACACCCAGTCACAAAAAAAAGATACCGCAAAACATCTCGAAACCTATAACCTTAACAACATTGGCCATAATTTACCAGAAAAAATAAAAATAGCTATTTTTCTACCATTTTCTGGTAAAAATAAAGATTTAGCACAAAATATTGCCAATGCTGCAGTTTTATCTTTGTTTGAAAACGATAACTTTCACAAACTCGAATTAGTTTTCATCGACAGCAAAGAAACCGCATCTGAACAACAGCAGGCTTTTCAAGAAATTATTAATCGCAATATTAAAATAGTAATAGGTCCAATTTACAGCAATAATATTATCAATATTGAAAATATGGCGAAAGAATATGCTATTACAATTATTTCTCTTTCAAATAATATAGCAATGTTAGGTAAAATTTTTAATAATGGCGGAGGCATTTTTATTGCAGGAATCTTGCCAGAAACTCAAACCGAACAAATCGTTAATTTTGCCATTAACCAAAATAAATCAAACTTTGCCGTTTTGGCTCCAAATAATCAATATGGCAAATTAATTACCGAGTATCTCAAAAAATTTACCAGAGCAAGAAGTGCTAATTTTATCACTGCTGAGTTTTATAATAATGAAAAAGATCTCGAAAAATCAGCAGATCGCTTGGTTAATTCTTTTTCGCTTTCTATAATTCCTAAAAAAGATCAAATCATTAACGAAGAAGATAAAAACTATCCGCAAATAATTTTAATTCCCGAATCAGGTAGAATTTTATCAAAAGCAATTGCCAGCATTAATAGCAAAAATACCAAAGAACTCGATTTAAAAATAGTTGGCACTAGCCAATGGGATGATCCAGCCACTTTAAATGATAGCAATTTATTTGGCGGTTGGTTCGTTGCTCCCGAGCCAAAAAAATTTCAATCTTTTGAAAAAGAATACCAAAAAACTTTTAAAAATTTTCCAAATCGCATTTCGACCATAGCCTATGATAGCGTTTTAGCCATCAGCGATCTTGCTCAAAATAATAAAAATATTACAGCGCACAATTTAATAGCAAAAACTAGAGGTTTTGAAGGCATTGACGGTTTATTTCGCTTTTTGCCAAATGGAGCAGTGCAACGAAACTTAGCTATTTTACAAGTTGGCATCAGTAATTTTGAAATAGTTGAACCAGCCAGCAAAAGATTCTTAAATTACTAAAAAACAATTATCTTTTTTTATATTTAAGAAACTGTTACATCTTAAATTATATTTTCATAAATCATGACCAAAATCAGTTACCTTAATAGCAATTTTTTAGAGCATCAAAATTGTTTGGTGCATATCGAAGATAGAGGCTTTCAATTTGCCGATGGAGCATATGAAGTAACTTTATATCAAAACAAGCAACTCATTGATGGCAAAAATCATCTGTTGCGTTTAATGAGAAATTTACAAGAACTAAACATTCATCACAACTTTACCATTGAAGAATTATTCTTAATACAGCAACAACTATTTATCAAAAATAATGTAACACAAGGCATTTGCTATTTACAAATCACTCGAGGATCTGCCGTTTCTAGAATTGCCTCTTGCCCTCAAAATTTAACCCCCACAATTGTTGCCACGGTAAATGAAATTCAACCCATGTCAGAAAGTCGTTTTAACGAAGGCTTTACAGTAATAACCAACCCAGATATTCGCTGGCTTCGTTGCGACATCAAAACCGTCAATTTACTTGCCTCAACACTTACCAACCAAAAAGCCAAAGATTTAGGCTTTGATGATGCAATTTTTATACGCGATAATATCGTAACCGAGGCAACTTTTGCCAATGTTTTTATCTTAAACAAGCAAAATCAACTCATCACTCATCCTGCTAACCATCATATTTTATGTGGCATCACTAGAAATCGAATCATTAAAATAGCCAAAGAACAAGGCTTTGAAGTTTTAGAGCAAACTTTTGATTATAATGCACTAATCTCGGCAAAAGAAGTTTTTTTAACTAGTTCAAGCTTACTTATTCGGCCTGTTTATAAAATCGACAATATTGTTTTTAATGTGCAAAAAAATTTTAGTGTTGCTAAATTATTAACCCAGAAATACAATATCTTTATCGATTCTCATTTTTCATAAACTATGCATTGCCCATTTTGCCGACACACCGAAACTCAAGTTAAAGATAGCCGAATTTCTGACGACGGTGAAAACATCAAGCGCAGAAGATACTGCCCAGCTTGTGGGCTTCGCTTTACCACCTACGAAAAGGTGCATTTACCCGAAATTATTGTCATTAAAAAAAATGGCGAAAAACGATCTTTCGATGCTCAAAAAGTTAAAAAATCTATCAATATGGCAGTGCGAAAAAGACCTGTTCATAATTCACAAGTTGAGCAAATTGTTTATCAAATCGCTCATCAAATTGCCATAAACAATGAGCTTGAAATTACTTCGGCAAAAATTGGCGAAATGGTTTTAGAGGCCCTTGAAAAGCTCGATCAAGTTGCTTTTGTTCGATTTGCTTCAGTTTATAAAAATTTTGAAACACCGCAAGATTTTCAACAATTTATCAAAAAAATTGTATGAAAACCAAGCCAACATTCGATGCTCTCGCTTTTTATTGCGACAACGAGCTAGATGAAGTTTTTTTAGAAGAACCACAAAATCATCTGACCAGTAATCAAATTATTTTTCCAACCAAACTTATTGGCACACCACCCGCTAATATTGATGTTGCTTTAACAAATTTAGCCAAAAAAAATTTATTTACCACCAACTCAATTTCTCTTGAAAATATTGTGCAATCAGCCCAAAATTTAGCTAATTCTTGTCATAATTTACTCGAATTACAGCAAGCTCTTTTCAAGTTCGATGGTTGTAATTTAAAAAAAATGGCAACAAATACTGTTTTTGGCGATGGTAATGCTAGTAGTAAAATTTTAGTGATTGGCGAAGCGCCAGGTAACGAAGAAGATTTACAAGGTCTGCCATTTTGTGGCGATTCTGGATTAATGTTAAAAGATATGTTTTGGGCAATTGGCTTGCAAAGAGAAAAAGATTTTTATATTACCAACACTGTTTTTTGGCGCCCTCCAGGCAACAGGCAACCCACTCCCGAAGAAATTGCCATTTGCACACCTTTTTTGCACAAAATAATTCAACTAATTGAGCCAAAAATCATTATTTTAATTGGAGCCACCGCAACTAATAATTTGCTTAATTCTAATTTACCAATTGGCAAAATTCACGGCAAAATTAATGATTTTCAGCCAAGTTATTTACCTTTTAAAACTAAAGTAGTAAGCTTATTTCATCCTGCTTTTTTAATGAGACAGCCTAGTAAAAAAAAGTTAGTTTGGCAAGATTTACTTAACATAAAACAACATCTAAAAAACAATGACTAAACCATTACTGCCTATCGGTTTTTATGATTTACTAGGAGAACAAGCAATCATTAATCACCGCAATATCAATCAAATATTAGAAGTATTTTTTAGTGCTGGCTATCAACTAATCAAAACCCCATTACTTGAATTTGCCGAAAATTTTTCTGACGAAAATTTATCAAATAGTTTTTATACTGCCGACAGCATTTCTGGCAAAAACTTAATTATTCGCAACGACATAACTTTGCAAATTTCTCGATTATTTAGTGGCAGACTAAAAACCGCCAGTTTGCCTTTAAAAATTTGTTATGTTGGCGATGTTTTTTATGCCAAAAATAACGAACTATACCCAGATCGTCAACAAACTCAACTCGGCATCGAAATTATTGGAGAAAACCACACCTCAACACAGCTTAATGTGCTAAATACTTTACTTACCGCTTTGTATAGTCTTAAACTAAAAAATCTACTGATCAGTATCACTTTGCCAGATTTTATCTTGATTTTTTTTACAGAAATCATTCAGCAACAACAAGATGCTTTAAAACAAGCAATCTATCAAAAAAATATTTCTAGCATCACGCAAATTCTCAAGCAAAATAATCTAGATAACAAACTGATAAATTCGCTTATAATATTACTTTTAGAACATCAAAATTTTACTAAAATCACCGAAACACTTGCTAGTTTTAACTGCTCAAAAATCAATCAACAACTACATTTGTTGCAAGAAATAAATTTATTTTTGCAACAAAATTTTAATTCTCTTGTGTTAACTTACGATATTTTTGGCGACAATCATTTTAATTATCATAAAAATATTGCTTTTGATATTTTCTGCCCTAACTTTAATTATGCCATTGCTAAAGGCGGATGTTATCAAGTGCAGAACTCTTTAGAAATGGCAGTTGGTGCCACAATTTATGCTAATCATTTACGAAAAATATTATAATTTATGCCACACATTGTTATCGAATTTTCTGCTGATTTTTCGGCAGAATTAGCTCAAAATTTAGCTAAAAAAGTGCAACAAAATTTTATTACTCTTGCTTTCGAAGGCAAATTTGATATTAATCAATGTAAAATTCGCTTTCTCAGTTTTGCCGATTATTTTGTAGGTCTAAATAACCAGAACACAACTAGTTTTGTGCATCTTACCATCAAAATTTTAGCAGGACGTACACTTGAAATACAAAAAAAACTTACCGAACTTTGCCTACATTCGCTACAAGAAGTTTATTTAAAGCACTGCCATAAAAACAGAATTGATTTTTCGGTTGATTTAGTTGAAATGTCTAAAGAAACTTATCAAAAAACCACTATTAACTTATGACTTTTTTAATTGCTGGTGGCACAGGCTTTATTGGCTCTTTACTTACTCAAAATCTACTTAGTCAAAATAAACAAGTGGTGGTTTTAACAAGGCAAAATATCACTGTTAATTCTGCAAATCCAAACCTGCAATTCATCAATAACCTCTCGCAATTAAATAAAAAAATCGAGGTAATTATTAATTTAACTGGCAGTCCAATTGCCACCTACTGGACTCTCTCTAACAAACAAAAAATCTGGGAAAGTCGTATCAATACCACTAAACAACTAGTGCAGTTTATCGCTCAGCAAAAAATACCCCCTAAACTTTTTATTTCTGGTTCGGCAATTGGTTATTACGGCACCAGTTATCAAACCATTTTTAGCGAAAACTCACAAGCAACTACACAAAATTTATTTTCACAACAACTTTGTGCCACTTGGGAACAAGAAGCACAACTTGCTAAACCCTATACTAGAGTTGTTTTACTGCGTACTGGAGTGGTTTTAGCTAAAAATGCTGGAATGCTAAAAAAACTTTTACCAAGCTTTAAATTTCGATTAGGCGGTATCATTGGCAACGGTCAACAACCCATTAGCTGGATTCACTGGCAAGATCTCATCTCGGTAATTGATTTTATTATCAATAATTATTATCTATCTGGCCCTGTCAATGCTGTTGCTATGCACAATACTTTTAGTGAATTTGCCAACTCTTTAGCAAAATCTTTAAATCAACCATGTTTTTTGAAAACTCCCGCCATGGTGGCAAAAATTTTCTTTGGGCAAATGGGAGAAGAATTAATATTATCAGGTCAGAGAGTTTGCTCTTTAAAACTTAACGAATGTGGCTTTAATTTTAGTTATTATAATCTTGATTTGGCTTTCCAAAATATTTTCTCCCAATGATTTTTAGCTGGCCTAACACCGAACAATTTTTATTGGCGCTTTTATTATTTTTACCTGTATTATCTTTAACCTTATTTAGTTTAGCTGTTAATTTAAGCGGTTTTGCCAATTGGTTAAGTGGTTTTTGCTACAAAATCTCTCCTTGGTTATTTTTAGTTATTTTTATCAATTTACTTAGCAATATTTATCCAAAATTTAGCCCTATTTTTGTTAATCTAGATATTGGTTTAGGTTTAGTTTTTGGCATCGATCAAATTGCTATAGGGTTTTTAATAGCAATAAATTTTATTTGGCTACTTTTTGCCTTTTATTCATCTCAACTTTTTAAATTACACAAACAGTATTTAAGCCATACTTGGCAAAAATTTTTCTTATTCCTGGTAAGCTTATTGTGTTTTTTATTTTGTAGCCAAAGCTTAATTACATCTTTATTATTCTATCAACTTTTATTACTTTTAAGTCATTACATGCTTAAAAAACACTGCCCTTCTTATCAAGAAAAAAATATTGGCTCTTTTGATTTATTGCTGTATTTTCAGGTTTTTTTATTATTTTTAGCAATAGTTTTTTTATATCAACAAAATCAGAATTTATTATTTTTAAACAATGAAGCAATTGCAAGCAATTTAAATGAAAATTATTTAGGAATTTTACTTTTATTGCTATTAGGGTTATTTTTAATAATTATTTTACCTTCTTTCTTATTATTACAAAAACTAAATCTTGATATTTTTTGGCTGTTTCTATGGTTATTTTTTGGCTATAGTTTGCCTAGTTTATTTATTTTTAGCAAGATTTTAAATTATTTTTTTGGTTGGCAAGGATTACTATTTTTACTAAAAAACTTGTCGTTAAATTGGTTTATTGCTATTTTTACCTTATATTTCTTGGCTCTTAATGTGGTTTTAAATACAGTAAAAAACTTACAAAGCTGGTTTTTATTATTTTTTTGGCAACAATTAAATTTATTAATTTTTAGCATTTTATTACATAATTTAGTCAATCTCAATTATATTTATTTAAGCATTGCTGGTTTTATTTTACTATTTCTACTCTTATTTTTTAGTATAAATAATATTAAAATATATCATCAATATCACAATTTAAATAATTATCAGGGGCTTTTTTATAAAATGCCCATAACTTCTTCGCTCTTTTTATTTGGCATAGCTACCGCAACTGGCATAACTCCAAGCATCATCATGGTTGATAAAATATTTTTAATCAAAACTTTAATAAATCAAAAATTATTTTTTGCCTTGATAATTATCGTCATTAATGCTGCGAGCCTTGGCTATTCTGTTATTAAATTTAGTAAAATATTTTTTATTAATTTGCAAGAATTAAAAAACTTTACAGCCCACAAAAAAACCCTAGATTTTGATTTATATTTAGTTTTAATTCCGCTCATGATTGCAATTTTCTTGGTTCTTGGAATTATTTTTTATCCTATCGTTTATAATCTTATTTCGCATCTTTAAATAATCTAATAATTTCATAAGTTCCGCTATCTCAAATCTATATTAACTATCAAAGGCACTCTTAAATTAAAAGTAGTTTGCATTGTTTTTACCAGAAGAAGTTTTATTGATTCTAACTCTTCTTTGGCAACTTCAAGCACTAGCTCGTCGTGTATTTGCAACACAATTTTGCTTGCCATTTTATGGATTTTGTCTTGCATCAAAATGGTGGCCTTTTTAATTATGTCTGCCGCACTGCCCTGAATTGGGGCATTTATTGCTTGGCGTTTTGCTTGATTTTGCAATATTTTATCGGCACTGTTAATGTTTGAAATATAACACTTTCTACCCGAAATAGTTTTTACAAAACCATTTTTACTAGCATCAGCAACGGTGTTGGCAATATATTGCTCGATTCCTTGATAAGTTTTAAAATAACTAGCAATGTAGTTGCTAGCCTCTTGCTTACTAATGTTTAGCTGTTTTGCTAATCCAAAAGAACTAATGCCATAAATAATGCCAAAGTTGATAGCTTTTGCCTTGTTTCGTTGCTCTTCGCTTACTTGCTTGACTGGTGTATTAAAAATTTGACTGGCAGTTAGGCAATGAATATCGATATTTTGTTGAAAAGCTTCAATTAAACTTGCAATATTAGCAAGGTGCGCCAACACTCGTAACTCAATTTGCGAGTAATCGGCGGTAAGCAATAGATGATCTTTTTTTGCCACAAAACAATTGTAAATTTTTTTGCCCTCTGTAGTTTTACTAGGAATATTTTGTAAATTAGGATTGCTTGAAGATAGCCTGCCAGTAAGTGTGCTAGTGCTAGAAAATGTGGTGTGAATTCTGCCAGTTTGTGAGTTAATTAGAGTTGGCAAAACATCGGTGTAAGTGTTTTTTAATTTGCTAATTTTACGAAATTCAAGCACATTTTTAGCGATTGGATGTTCTATTTCTTCTAAAATTTCGGCTGCGGTAGAATTGTTGTGCTTGATATTCTCACCAAGTTTTAACTGCTCGTAAAGCACTTTAGCAAGCTGTTGTGGTGAGGAAATATTAAACTCGGTTTGGGCAAGATCATAAATTTTAAGCGATAAATCGGCGATTTGCTTTTTAAAATCTGCCGAGAGCTGGTGCAAAGCCAAACTATCTATTTTAATACCGTTATTTTCTATGGTGGCAAGCACTGGCAATAAAGGCAGTTCGTAGTTAAAATAAGTGTTGTTAAGTTGGTTTGCCATAATTTGCGGTTGCAACACACTATAAAGCTGACAAATTACCACCATAGCGGTTTTAATAAACTCTTCTTGATTGTTTTTAGCGGTTAAAATGTTAAAATCAATGCCGTTAATGTTGTTAGTTAAATA
>CANEUR010000023.1 GCA_947441875.1 Rickettsiales bacterium
GGGTTGAGATCCTCCATACATTCCTTTGTCAATCATTTTTCTGCCAAATTTGGTATTTAGAAAAACTGCCAAATATGACTGATTGAAGAAAGAATTTCTAACAATAAAAACGTGGGAAGAAGCAAGAGCTTTTTTGCTTTTATTATAAATTGCTGTTTGACCAAAATTTGCTCCAGTTCTTGTGATTAGAACATCGCCAATTTTGATTAGATTCTTGCTCAATTTTTTTGCATCAGTAGCAGAAATGAAAACATTGTTAGAATCCTCAATTTTGAGAGGTCTAAGGTTTTGCGTTCTAAAAAACCATTCTCCTTCTTCGAGATAATCTCGCTTGATTTCGCTTGGATGAAGTATTTTGCAGTCTAATTCTACCAGCCTTTTATAAGGCTTAGATTCAAGATTAGCCTCAATTTGCAGATATTCTTTTTTCATAAACTCCGCATCAAATCTAAACCGATCATTCCGCTCATTTAACTTTGACAACATCACTTCACTTATTTCCAGCCCTTCCAACAAAGCCTTGTATTTGGCTTCGTTAAAAGGGCTTAGAGAAAAAAACTTAATCGCTCCTTTTTAGCAAATTCGATGAAGGCTTCGGCGATGCCGTCTTTTGTTAATCCATCGTGATTGAAGAGATCATGTTTGACGATCAAATGCCCGTGAGTGTCTAGCTTTGGTGTGCCATCAGAATTTTTAACATAAATTTTTTCACCAGAATTATCTTTACTTGGTTCTTGTTGGGTGGCAAAGAAAATCGGGTAATCATCAACCTTTGGGCATAGCGCACCAGCTTTTTTGTCATCATTCCATTTCTGCACGAACAACACACTGGTTTTGGTTCCGGTGTGCGGTTTAAAAACATTTCCATGAAGCCCAACAACTGCTAAGATTCGACATTTTTCTGCAATAAATTCACGAATTTGTTTATCAGATGAATTATTAAAGCGACCCTGTGGAAGAACAACTGCCATGCGACCTCCGGGTTTTAGAAAATTCAAATTTCGCTCAATAAAAAGAATATCGCGATCAACTTTAGTTTGATATTTACCATCGGTTTTTTTGCCAAGTTCATATTTAGCCAATATTCGGCTTTCTTTCACTTCGCCAGCAAAAGGCGGATTTGCCATCAAAATGTCGAAGCAAAAATCACGATTATCGTTTCTATTGGCTCTGAGATCGCTGAATCTAAACCATCCTTTTGAATAGGTTCTAAGCCAATCTTCATCTTTGGTTTTTTCATCCCAACGCTCAAAATCGAGAGTGTTTAAGTGCAAAACATTGGTTTCGCCATCGCCCGCAATCAGGTTTAGAGTTCTACCAACACGAACGGCTTTTTCATCAAAATCAATAGCGAAGACTTTTTCTTGAACATAGTTTTCGCAACGTGCTGGTTTTTTCTCGGCGGTGAAGAGATGGCTTTTGCTTAAACCTTCTTCGTCCATGATTTTTTCCCAAACATGAAAAATGCCATGAACTGGGAAGCCACAAGAGCCAGAAGCGGTGTCGATCAAAGTTTCATCTTCTTTGGGATTTAGCATTTTAACGCACATGTCGATGACATAGCGCGGCGTGAAATACTGCCATTTTTCACCTTTGCTGGATTTGTTTATGAGATATTCGAAAGCCTCATCTACCACTTCAAGGTTTGAGTTGAAAAGTTTAACAGTTTCGAGCGAGCCGATACAAACTGCTAAGTGGCTTGGGGTTAATTGAATTTTAGCATCTTCAGAAAAAACACCTTGCCACTTTTTCTTAGCTTTGTCGAAGAGATCTTGGATTTTGGCTTTGAGTTCGCTTTCAGTGTCGCCGTAATTCTTGAAAACAAGATGACGCTTTTTATCGCGTCCTGATTCCATTTCGTCGTAAAGTTTGGTAAAAGTAAGTTTGAAGAGTTCTTCGAACACATCTACACCAGCATTGGCTAGAACCTCATCTTCCATTTCAAGAATTAGGTCTTTTAGCGATTTTTTTTGGTTGACCAGTTTATCATTTTTGATGAGGTCGTTAATTGTCCATCGTTCAGATAAAACATCTGAAAGTTTTTCGGTAGCTTTTGGAATGTTTGGAATGTCTTCAAAATAATTTGGATCTTTGCGGTGATAAAAAGAAATTTGTTCGCCATTACTCCAAACCCCAATTGGTGCTCCTGTAGCGTTGCAATAGCTTTTGAGTTGCTCTTTACCGTCTTTTAATTTTGGTTTTTTTAATTCGATTAGAATGTAAGGATCGATTGGTCGGTCTTTATCAAAAATACAAATATCGGCACGTTTTTTTTCACGACCAAAAACTACTCCATATTCAAGCTCAAGGCGTTTGCTTGGATAACCAAAATCTTCTATTATGGTCATCAAAAAAAGCTGACGAACGACTTCTTCTGGCGTAAGTTTGATTTCTTTGTTACGCACTAAGCAGGTTGTGTAAAAATCTTGTTTGCCAGATTTATTTTCTTTTGAAGTTATTTTGCCTTCTAAGGCTTTAATTTTTGACTCACTAAATTGAGTTAGCTTATAGTCGGAATCTTTGAGTATTTGCGATAAGATGTTCATATAATTTGTTGTTAAAATTTATTTAATTTTATATCAGATGTTTGCCTTAAAACTGTTGTCATTTATTTTAAAATTTCAGGACGATGAAAATTAAAAACTTCATGTACTCGGGGCTTTGGATCGTTGAAATTGGTGAAGAAGTTTTTTTCGCCAGTGCTAATATAAACAAAAGGCAGTGGATTATTTTTTAAATATTTCAGTTGTGCTTTGGCATAATTTTCGGCTTGATCTAAGTGAGTGTTGATTCGATGACCTTCTTCTTTGCGTTTGGCTTCAATTACTCCACAAGGCCTTCCATCAATAAATAACACATAATCTGCAGGACCAACATCGGTTTGATATTCTCTAACGGCTACACCAAGGCTATGATGTAGATTAATTTTTTTTATTTCTTGAACTACCCAGCCACTAGCGGCAAGATTTTCATCAATTTCATCTCTAGCAATTTGTTCGGGATTTTGATTTTTCATTACTTTAATTTTACTTGCGATGGGGCAGTTGTTTTGGCAGCGGTAGAATAGCGAACATGGCCAATAGCACATTTGAGTTATAAATGCCAAAAACCCCAAATTCTTCTTGAAATTTATCAAACATAAAATTAAAATTAAATCAAATTTACAAAAAGATTGTAAATTATTTAAGATAAGTTGTCAAGATTGTTAAAATAAATTAGCAATGCAACGGTTCCATTATAATTCTTTTAGGTTATATTCAAAATCTTGGTCTGTGAGTTTTGCTAATAAGTTTGGTAAAAAATGATTGAGTTGTTCCTTTAAAATATATGGTGGATTAATAACCAACATACCGCATTTTTGCATTTTATTGTGAAGGGCTAGGTTATTTATGCCTATTTCAATTTGCATTATTTTAGTAAAATTTAGTTTTTTAATTTCGTTGATAGTTTTTGCTAAAACTTCGTTTTGAGACGTGATGGGATACCACCATAAATAAACTCCGTTAGCAAATCTCTGTTTGGCTTCTACCAAGGCTTTAAAGCTATTTTGGTAATCTTGGCTAATTGTGAGGTGAGTTTTTTCATAAGGTGGATCTATCAATACTAAGCATCTTTTTTGCAGAGGCGGTAGCTTGGTTTTTAACAAATCAAAGCCATTACCAAGATTGGTGACAACTTTTTTATTGCCAGCAAAATTTCTTTTTAAACCAAAATAAGTTGTTTGATTATTTTCGGCTAAAATAATTTGCCAATTTTCGGTTTTTTTATGTAAAATATATTTCATTAACAAAGAAGAGCCGCTATAAAACTTTAAATTATTAGCTAAATTATCAAGAGAAGTTAAGTTTATTTTTGCTAAAGTTTGCCAAAAAACATGAGGCATAGTTTCGCAAAAATTTTTATGTTTCACGAGTCTGTAAATACCTTGGTTACTTTCGATATTTTGCTGATTTAACAAATATTTGCCAAGCCCTGCATGGGTATCGATTGCTAATAAAGGCTTATTTTTTTGTTGTAAATAATCAAGACAACAACATAAAATACAATGTTTAAATAAGTCGGCGAAATTGCCAACATGAAAAGAATGTTGATAGTTCATAATTTTAAGAACCAAATTTGCTAATATTTTCGATAAAATAATCAACTAAAGTATTTTTTCGCTTCACCTTGGTTGTTTCATGGCTAAATTTAAAATCTTGATTTTCGTGACTTAGATTATAAAATTCTAGATCTTTAATGTTGTCAAAGTTATCAAAAGTAATCAGTAAAATTTTTCTATCGATTGTTTTTGGTTTAAAAAAAAGGAGATGCTTTATTTCTTCATAGAAATAAATAAAATATTCTTTATTGTTGAGTTTAAAATAAGTAGTTGGACTACCTAAATAGTTAAGAACGGTTCTTTTTGACGAAACTCCCTTTTGAAAAATATTTGATTTATAAATATCAAACATATAGCCATGTTTTTCATGCCTAGATACACAAGAATTAAGGCAAAAAAATGATGTGATAATTATTAGAAAAATTGTTAATTTTGTATTTTTTAATTTTAGATTAATAAACATACATAAAATGTTGAAAGAAGTTAAATAAAAAAATCATAAAAATCATATTGCAATTTGAAAAAAAGACACTAAGCTTGGATATCATTATATTTTGTTTTTTGTGATTTAAATTAAAAACTATACAATGCATTATATAATTCATAAGGGCTTTATCTTTATTAATTTTAAATTTAATGATAAAAGTTTGATTATAATTCAGATAAATTAAGGCTTTTAAAAGTAAATTTCAAATCAAAAACATTTTGTTATAGTATATTACACATTACAAATGCTATTACAAGATATTTTTTATTATCATATATTTTTTATAACAATAATTTTTTATCAAATATGGCTGTTCCTAAAAAGAAAAAATCCAGTTCAAAAAGTGGCATGAGAAGAGGTAGCAATGGCACCTTTAAAGCAGATTTTACCAATGTTATTGTTGATAAAGAAAGTGGTGAATTTAAGCTTCCGCATCATGTGAGTAACGATACTTATAAAAATGGTAAATTGCAAATAAATCTTAGAAAACAAGCTAAAAAACAGCAAAAATCCTCCGAAAAAAACGAAACAAATACAAAAACAATTGAAAATAACAGCGAAAGTAATGAAGTAACTAAAATTCAATCAGATTAAAAGTGCCTGAGATTATAATCGCCCTAGATTGTATGGGTGGCGATAAGGCTCCACAAATTGTTATTGAAGGAGCCGATATCGTTGCTGGCAAATCTGCTAATATTAATTTCTTGCTTTTTGGCGATTCAAAAAAAGTTTTACCAATAATAAATCACTGCCGTAATTTAAAGGGTAGGTTTGATTTTGTTCATACTGAAGAAGTTGTTTCTTCCTCTGAGAAGCCATCAGTTGCTTTGCGAAAACTTACTAAATCTAGTATGCGCTTAGCAATTGATTCTGTGAAAGAAAACAAGGCTATGGCAGTTGTTTCGGCAGGCAATACTGGAGCTTTAATGGCAATTGCTAAATTAGTGTTGCGAACTTTACCTATAATAAGTCGCCCGGCTATTGTTACTTCGGTGCCAAACAAAAAAAATAAAGGCACTGTGTTGCTTGACATGGGTGCCAATATCGAATGCGATGCTAATTTATTATTTGAATTTGCAGTAATGGGCAAAGCTTTTGCTAATTATGCTTTAAACATCAAAAATCCTACTATTGGTGTTTTAAATGTTGGCTCTGAAGAATTAAAAGGTAATAATCATGTGCAAAATGTAGCAAATATGCTAAAAAACAGCACTATGTCGAGTAATTTTTGTGGTTATGTAGAAGGCGATGATATTGTTAAAGGCGATGTTGATGTTGTGGTAACCGATGGCTTTACTGGTAATGTTGCTTTAAAAACTATCGAAGGTACTGCTAAATTTATTTCTTCAGTTATTAAAGATGGCTTTACCTCTTCTTGGTTAGCAAAAATTGGCTATATTTTATCTTCTTTTTCTCTTAATAATGCCATCAAAAAAATAGATCCTAGAATGCATAATGGAGCAATGCTGATTGGTTTAAATGGTATTGTAGTAAAGAGTCATGGTAGCACTGATGCTGTTGGTTTTGCTAATGCTATTATGGTTGCTAATAATTTAATTACTAATCAAATAAACGAAAAAATTATTGCCGATCTTAATCAAAATCAAGATTTCTTAAATAATTTTAATCAAGTTCAGTCTATTAATCAAAATAATTAAATATGGCTATTTCTGCTAAAATAGTTGCAACTGGTTCATATTTGCCAGAAAAAATTCTCACCAACCATGATTTATCTAAAATGGTTGATACTGATGATATTTGGATAACCGAAAGAACAGGCATTAAACAGCGCAGAATTGCCGCAAAAAATCAACTTACTTCCGATTTGGCATATTTAGCATATTGTGATTTGGCAAAAAATTATGTTATTTCTGCTTCACAAATTGAGGCAATTATTGTTGCTACAACTACTCCAGATTTAACTTTTCCTGCTACTGCCACTACTGTGCAGGCAAAAATTGGGGCTAACAATGCTTTTGCTTTCGATGTTTCTGCGGTTTGCTCTGGTTTTGTTTATGCACTTACTGTTGCTAATGCTTTAATTTTAGCTAAGCAAGTTAAAAATGTTTTGGTTATTGGTGCCGAAACAATGTCTAGAATTGTCGACTGGACAGATCGCAATACTTGTGTGCTTTTTGGTGATGGTGCTGGTTGTGTTTTTTTAGAGGCAAGTAACGAGTTAAATAAAGGTATTTTAGCAAGTCATTTAAACTCCGATGGCACTTTAAATAGTTTGCTACAAACCAATGGAGGTCCATCTTTTAATGGCTCTTCTGGTTATGTGCAAATGCAAGGAAAAGAGGTTTTTAAACATGCTGTCGAAAAAATGACTCAATCTGTTTTAACTACTTTAAAAAAAATTAATCTATCATCAGCCGACATAGATTTACTAATACCGCATCAGGCAAATTTGCGCATTTTACAAAGTGTTGCCAATAAATTACAACTCTTATCTGATAAAATAATTATAACCGTACATGATCACGGCAATACTTCGGCAGCTTCTATTCCCTTGGCTCTTGATTTTGCTTGTAAAAACAATAAAATTAAAAAAGATGATCTTATTGTTTTAGAGGCCTTAGGTGGTGGTTTAACTTGGGGCAGTATGGCAATTCGATGGTAATAATATTTATACTATCAAAACAAGTTTTTTTAAATGCTTGTTTTATTTTATATCAGTATAATTAAATTAAAAAATATAATGGAAGAAAAATATATCAAGGTTGTGGGTGCTAAAGAACATAATTTAAAAAATGTAAGCATCTCTATACCAAAAAATCAATTAGTTGTGGTTACTGGTTTAAGTGGTTCTGGCAAGTCTTCTTTGGTGTTTGATACTATCTATGCCGAAGGTCAAAGAAGGTTTATTGAGAGTTTATCTTCTTATGCTAGGCAATTTCTTGATATGCAAGATAAACCAGATGTCGAATCTATTTCTGGGCTTTCTCCAGCAATTGCTATCGATCAAAAAACCACTTCTCGAAATCCTAGATCAACCGTAGGTACAGTCACCGAAATTTACGATCATTATCGGTTATTATTTGCTCGAATTGGAATTCCATACTCACCAGAAACTAATCAGCCTATTCAAAGTCAATCAGCATCGGTGATTGTTGATAAAATACTTTCTTTACCGCAAAAAACGAAAATTTATTTATTAGCTCCAATTATAAGAGGTCAAAAAGGTGAGTTTCGTAAAGAAATGATGCAAGCTAGAAAACAAGGTTTTCAAAGAATTAAAATTAATGGTAAAATTCATGATCTTAATGATATTTTGCCAACCATCGATAAAAATAAAAAACACAACATAGAAATTATTATTGATCGTTTGGTAGTAGGTAGTGATTTAGGCAATCGCTTGGCTGATTCTGTTGAAACGGCACTCAAAGCAGGTGATGGTTTGCTTTATCTTGAAATTGTTGATTTTCCTGACGATTCTTCAAAACCAGATGCAAAAATTATTTCTGATATTAATCAAGCAAAAAATGGCAATCTGGTGGTTTTTAGTGAAAAATTTTGTTGCCCAGTTTCTGGTTTTACCATTTCTGAAATAGAGCCTCGATTATTCTCTTTTAATTCGCCTTTCGGAGCCTGTAAAAAATGCGACGGTTTGGGTATGGAAAAATATTTTTCTTGCGATTTGTTAATTGAAGATGAAAATCTTAGTATTAGGCAAGGTGCTATAAATATTTTACAAGGTTTTGGTGCTTATGAGCGATTTTTTCAGCATGTAATTTTGGCAATGTCAATAAAATATAATTTTAGTCTTGATGCTCCTTTTAAAAAAATTCCAGTTGAAATTCAGCAAAAAATATTTTATGGCACTGATGGTGAAGAAATAGAGCTAAAGCTCGAAGATGGTTTAAAAACAGTTAAAATCAAAAAGCCTTTCGAAGGTATTGTGAATTATCTTAAAAAACAATTAAACGATATAAATAATGAATCTGCCTCCGATGAATTAGCAAAATTTCAAGCAACCAGACCTTGTCAATCTTGCAACGGTCATCGTTTAAATGAACAAGCTTTGTCGGTTAAAATTGCTGGCTTAAATATTGGTGATATTAGTAAAATGTCGGTTGAAAAATCTTGTCAATGGTTTTTAGATTTACCGCAACACCTCACTGCTACTCAAAATCAAATTGCTGAAAGACTTTTAAAAGAAATCAATCGTAGATTAGGTTTTTTAAAAAATGTTGGTCTTGAATATTTAACAATTAGTCGTGAATCTGGCACTTTATCGGGAGGAGAAGCTCAAAGAATTAGGCTTGCTTCGCAAATTGGCTCTGGTTTATCTGGAGTGCTTTATGTGCTTGATGAGCCCTCAATTGGCTTGCATCAATCCGATAACAATAAGTTAATTGGCACTTTAAAAAATTTAAGAGATCTCGGTAATTCGGTGATAGTTGTTGAACACGACGAAGAAATGATGCGTGAAGCTCAACATCTTATTGATGTTGGTCCAGGAGCTGGCATACATGGAGGCAATATTATTGCACAAGGTACTCCGCAACAAGTTTGTAAAAACAATAATAGCATTACTGGTAAATATTTAAGTGGTAAAAAAACTATTGTTGTTCCTAAGGTTAGAAGAGCTATTGATTCGGCAAAAGTCATTAGTTTAAAGGGGGCAACTTTAAACAACTTAAAAAATCTTACTTTTGATTTGCCACTAAAAATGTTTGTGGCGGTTTCGGGTATTTCTGGTGGCGGTAAATCTAGCTTAATTATTAAAACATTGTTTCCTGCTCTTGATCGTATTGTGAATCGTAGTAAAGCTAATCCTGGCCCTTATACTGGTATTTATGGGCATCATCTTATCGATAAAATAATTGAAATTGATCAATCTCCAATTGGTCGAACTCCACGATCTAATCCCTGCACATATATTGGGGCTTTTACTTTTATTAGAGAATTTTATACAAATTTACCAGAATCAAAAGCTAGAGGCTATAAAGTAGGCAGATTTTCTTTTAATGTTAAGGGTGGTCGGTGCGAAACTTGTCAAGGTGATGGCATGATAAAAATTGAAATGCACTTTTTGCCAGATGTTTATGTAAAATGTGAAACCTGCAACGGCAAACGATATAACCGCGAAACTCTCGAAATAAAATATCGTGATAAATCAATATCTGATATCCTCGAAATGACTGCCGAAGATTGTGCTAAATTTTTTGCTCATATCCCTCATATTTATGAAAAATTTAAATCTCTGTGCGATGTTGGTTTGGGCTATATTAAGGTTGGGCAAAGTGCCACTACTCTTTCTGGTGGCGAGGCTCAGCGAATCAAGCTTGCAAAAGAATTAAGTCGTAAAGCAACGGGTGATACCCTATATATTCTCGATGAACCCACAACTGGTCTACATTTTGAAGACATCAACAAACTACTTAGTGTTTTGCACAAGCTAGTTGAAGCAGGTAATTCTATTTTGGTTATCGAGCATAATCTTGATGTTTTAAAAACTGCCGACTGGATTGTAGACATTGGACCATGTGGTGGTGAAAAAGGTGGCTATATTGTTGCCAAAGGCACTCCCGAAGAAGTGGCAAAAAACCCAGATTCTGTAACTGGCAAATATCTAACAAAAGTTTTATAATTCTATGAACAATCTTTCTGCATTACAATTATCGCAAGAACTTATCAAAATTACTTCTTATAGTGGCTATAATCACGAAGTTTTATTGCTTATCGATCATTATTTAAGTAAATTAGGTTTTGTTTGTAAACATCTTAATTTTGATGGCGATAATTCTTATAAAGTTAACAATTTGCACTGTTTGTATAACCCTAAAAATCA
>CANEUR010000024.1 GCA_947441875.1 Rickettsiales bacterium
AGAAACTCTTTATAGCATTTCTAAAAAACATAATCTTTCTACAAAAGAATTAATTGAATATAATAAACTACAAGAGCCCTATCAATTAAAAGCTGGCGACACTATTAAAATACCAATCGTGCAGTATCAAATTCAAAATAAAGATTCCCTTAAATCTATTGCTACAAAACATCAATTACCGCTTGAAGCAATAGTAAAAGCCAATAATTTAAAACCTCCTTATCAATTAAAAGAAGGTGAAAAACTTATTATTCCTTATCATCTTAAAGACAATGAAAATATTAATAACAATCAATTCAACACATCAAATCACACTAAAAACATTCAAGTAACTGAAAATATTCATAAAGAAATTAATGAGAAACTTAAAAACAATAATAAACAAGAAAAACTAAATATTTCGGCAACGAATAAAAACATAACCGACGCAACATTTCCTAAATTAACTACAAATAAAGATTCTGGTTTTATTTGGCCAATAGAAAGAGGAATTGTAATATCGAGATTCGGCCCTAAAAATGCAGGCCTTTATAACGATGGCATTAATATTGAAACCGCAATTGATTCATTGGTTATGGCGGTAGCTGATGGAGTTATTGCCTATGTTGGCAACGAACTAAAAGGTTATGGCAATTTGATTATTATTAAACATCAAAACAATTGGATTAGTGCCTATGCTCATCTTAAAAATTTTAGTGTTAAAAAAGGGCAAAAAGTTATTCAAGGTCAACAAATTGGCAAAGCTGGTGACAATAAAAAAAATACTAAAACACAAATCTATTTTGGTTTACGAAAAAATAAAACAGCAGTAAATCCAGAAAGTTATTTATGATTAGAAATTTTTTTTACTCAATTTTTTTACATTTAATATTATGCTTGATTGCTTTATTTTTTTTGTGGCAACAAAAAAAAGAGCAGAATAAAAAACTAGAAATCTTGACAAATGTTGTTTTTATACAAACAAAAGGCAATCAAACAAAGCCAGTTATACAAGAGCAATTGCCACAAACAAAGCCAGAAGTAAAAACACAACCAAAGCCAAAAGAACAACCAAAGCCAGAAGTAAAAACACAACCAAAGCCAAAAATAAAGTCACCATCAAAACCCGAATCACAACCAAAAGTTAATAAAAATCTAGCTAAATCAGAAACTATAAAAACACTAAAAAAAGAATTAGCACAAAGCCCAATAAAAGAAGTGGTAAAGCCACCACAAACAATAACTCCACCATCTGAAATGGTGGTCAAAACACCAACTACCACTTTACAAGATATTGCCAAACCGCCAGAAAATGTTGGGGTGATAAATTTACAAGTAACACAACAAGATATTGAAAAACAATTAAATTCTGCCCTATCAAAACGCGAAACTTTTAATATTCAGGCACAATTTAGAGCTTGCTACAAAAGAGCTTTGGCAGTAATGATAGATAATAATCAAAAACCAATTACTCCAATTGTTGTAAAAATAAATCTCAACCCCGAAGGTTACATCGTTACCAATCTTGATAATATTATTGATAAAAATCAATATCATCAAAATGAAAATTATAAAAACAGCATTGATAGTATAAAAAAAATGATTGAATTTTGCAATCCTATCGTTAATCTTGCTAAAGAAAAATACTCTGTATGGCAAGAAATTGTTTTGCAACTAAATGAAAATAATAATTTATGAATAATGCTTTACCCAGATGGAATTTATCCGATCTTTATTTGTCTATTTCCGATAAACAAATTGAGCTAGATTTTTTAGAAATTTCTCTTCAAGTCGAAAATTTACGAAATAATGGTTATCAAAAAATAGCCTATTTAAGTCCAGAAAAATTAAATGAACTTTTAAAAAATTATCAAAATATTGTTGAAAAAATAAGCAAAATCAGCTGTTTTGCTTATTTGCAATATAGTTGCAATTTAAATAATGAACAAATATTAAGTTTTTACCAAAATATCCAAGAAAAAGTGGCAAATTTTTCGAGAGATTTAGTTTTTGTCATTAACGAACTTTCGCAACTTAGCCTTGAAGTTTTACAAAATCTAGCTCAGCACAAGCAACTTAATAATTTTAAAGTTTTGCTAAACGATATTATTTTTACAAAACCTTATCATTTAAACGAACAGCTCGAAAAATTTAACATCGATAAAAATATTACAGGAAAAAATGCTTTTATCAGATTATTTGACGAAACTATTAATAATTTAAAATTTGATTATCATGGGCAGAAGTTAAATTCTAGTCAAATTTTTCATTTATTGCAAAATGCCAATCGCCAAACTAGAAAAGAAGCCTCTCAAAGTATTGTCAAAGTTTTTGATGAAAATCATAAAATTTTTACTTTTATTACTAATATTTTAGCAAAAGATAAGCAAGTGCAAGATTCTTGGCGAGGTTATCAAAACCCAGTTTCACAACGAAATATCGATGAATTTTTACCAGATGAAGTTGTTAATTTAATGTCTTCAACCATTCAAAAAAACTTAGCTCAAACATCACATCGTTACTATAAACTAAAAGCCAAAATTTTAAACTTACCTTATCTTGAATTTTACGATCGAAATGCTCCATTACCTTATCAAACGCAACAAAAAATTAGTTGGCAAGAAGCAAAAGAAATTGTTTTAGATGCTTTTGGTGGCTTTTCTAAACAAATGCAAGAATTGGCAAACAGATTTTTTACTAATAACTGGATAGATGCCGATATTTACGACGGCAAAGAATCAGGGGCATTTTCGCATCCATGTGTGCCAAGTGCACATCCTTATATTTTGATGAACTATCAACAAAATACTCGAGATGTTGCTACTTTAGCTCACGAATTAGGACACGCAGTGCATCAAATTTTAGCTGGAAAGCAAGGTTATTTTTCATCACAAACCCCTCTCACCTTAGCAGAAACCGCTTCTATTTTTGCTGAAGAGCTGGTTTTTCAGAGTATATTACAAAGAACCACTATTAAAAATGAAAAAATCGCTCTCATTGCCAATAAAATAGAAGATATTATCAATACCTCTATTCGACAAATTGCCTTTTTTGAGTTTGAAAAAAAAGTACATTATGGCAGAATTGATGGCGAACTTTCAACTCAACAAATTTGTAATTTTTGGCTAGAAATTCAACAAGAAAGCCTAGGTGATGCTTTTAATTTTAGCATAGATTATCAATATTTTTGGTGCTATATTCCGCATTTTATTCATACTCCATTTTATGTTTATTCTTATGCTTTTGGATATTGTTTAGTAAGTTCACTTTATAATATATACCAAAAAAATACAGTCGATAACTTTGTTGAAAAGTATTTAGCAATGCTTGCATCAGGCGGTTCAAAAAAACATGACGAATTATTAAGTGAATTTAACTTATCAATGCATCAAGAAAGTTTTTGGCAACAAGGTTTAACTATGCTTTTAAGATATATTGATATGTTGGAAGATTTATTAAAATAAAAGTTAAAACATTGCAATAAAATAATCAAATAGCTTTAATTTTAACTTAAGAAAATGTTGCATCATGAATTATATTTTACTTTTTTAAAACTAGAAGAAAGTAAAATATAATTCATGATGCAACATTGCAATTATTGATTAGAAACCAGCATCCATAATGCTTTTTCATGCACCTTGGCTCGCTGAATAAATATATCGGCAGTAGATTCATCTTGTTCTTCTTGAGCTATTTTAATAAACTGATGCAATTGTTTAATTATTACCTCATTATCAGCAATTAAATCGAGCAACATTTCTTTTGCATTTGCATTACAATTAGCTTTTTTAGAATCAGTAAATTGTAAGAAATTTTCGAAAGAACCATCAACTTTAGCACCTAAAGATCGAATTCTTTCAGCTATTTCATCGATAGCTAAAAACAGATCTTCATATTGCACCTGAAATAAATCGTGCAATGGTTTAAAATTTTGCCCAACCACATTCCAGTGGTAGTTTTGAGTTTTTAACAACAAGGCATAAGAGTTTGCTAAAAATTTTTGCAAATTTACCAAAGTATGATGATTTTTCATAAAGTTTTATAAACTTTTAATGTTATATTTTTTGACCAGATAGCTCATTACACTAGATGCTTCTTCGTTGGTGATTTTTCTATCAAAAATAAGAACCTCTGAGATAAAGCCTTTGTAGGGAGCGCCATCAGTAGAAGTAAAATAACCACCGCCAATATTAAGTTGTGATGTAACGGTATTTCCTAACGTTGAGGCACCTGTTGTGGTCATGGCAGATCCGATAGTGATATCGTTTACAGGAGTGTTTGAATTTAAATATATTTTGGTATTGGCATTACTTAAAGTAACATCATTTGTAGCATCAATAGCAACACCAAAAGCATATTCGGTGCTAGTCTTACTTACATAACGTGCATTTTGACCTCTTGCAGTTAAAGTATCGCAAGAGTTATTTAAGTTGCTCCAAGTAAAAGAAGGTATTGATCCGCAGCTAGATGTTCCAGCATTAGTATTTGCCGCTAAAATAGCTGGGTTATTACCTGCAACAGAACCAATTGCAGAAAATTGCAAAATATTACGATGGGTTCCAGACGCATAATCTGGATCGGTTCTATAAACAGCAAAAAAAGAAAAGTCTTTTTTAGCAGCAACAAGCGGCATAGTGACTGGATTAATTGAGCTAAGCCAAGAGTTTGCACCACCATCAAAGTAAATACTTGGCAAACCAGCTAAGCCAGAGTTATGATACATTGGACCCTTATCTACACCAGTAGTTCCAGAAACAGAGTAGTTTTGAGTGGTGCAGTTGCCAGTTTGAGCATATTCTAAAATAACTTTATCGGCATCGGTATCTTGTGGGTTAGAATCTTTCCATAGCCTTACAACTTGCCTGTGTTCTGGCATAATGTAGGCAGAAGATGGAGTGGCAACTGATGGATTACCATTTGTGGTATCAGTATTAAATATTCTAGTTGCAGAAGTTAAATTGGTATTAGTTGAAGTAGTAGCACATGAACTAGAAAAAACTCCTTCGGCTGTGGCATCAAACCAAGCAGTAAGGTTGCGTATAGAATTAACATCAGATGATCTGGTTAAAGAGCGAGCAGTATTAAGCTTCATGGCTCGAACTAGCCTAGAGCTCTGAGTGATGCCAGCAATTAAAATGCCGATAATCAAAACTACTACCGATAACTCAATTAATGAAAATGCTTTTTTAAGCTGAGATTTTTTAATATTGAGATTAGAAGGATTTTTCATTTGTAAAAAAATAAATTTGGTTGATATTAACAACATATTTTGCGATATTATTTTTAAGATTCAAATGATTTTTTGCCAAATAATTAATTTAGTGTATTATTTTGAGAAAAACAAAATCAAAAAATAAATCCTTTCTTTTGTAAAATATAATTGCATTATCAAAATTAACAATTAATATTAATGAGTTTTTAACTTTCAAACTTTTTTATGTCAAAAGAAGATCATCTCACTATGAACGGTGTAGTTACCGAGGTTCTACCCAACACTATCTTTCGAGTTAAGCTTGAAAACGGTCATGTTATTATTGCTCATGCCTCTGGTAGAATACGTAAAAATAAAATCAGAATTCTTAAAGGCGACAAAGTTGAAGTAGACATGACCACTTACGATCTTAATAAAGGTCGAATAGTGAGAAGAAATGTTTAATTAATTAGCCTTATGAAAAATCTACTCATCGTCGAATCTCCCGCTAAAGCAAAAACTATCGCTAAATATCTCGGATCAGATTATCAGGTTATTGCTTCTTTTGGTCATATACGTGATTTGCCTAGTAAAGACGGTTCGGTTGATCCAAAACAAGATTTTTTAATGCACTATCAGGTTTCCGCTAAATCAACAAAGCATGTACAAAACATTGTTAGTAAAGCAAAAGAAGCTCAAAAAATTATTCTCGCTCCCGATCCAGATCGCGAAGGCGAATCTATTGCTTGGCATATTTTAGAAATTTTAAAACAAAAAAAAGCCATCACCAACAAAACTCCAATTGAAAGAGTAGTTTTTAATGCCATCACTAAAAACTCAGTAGTAGAAGCAATAAAGCATCCTCGAGAAATTAACCTCGATTTAGTAAATGCTCAACAAGCCAGAAGAGCACTCGATTATTTAGTAGGCTTTAATTTATCGCCAGTTTTATGGCGAAAACTTCCTGGTAGCAAATCGGCAGGCAGAGTACAATCGGTTGCTTTACGTATAATTTGCGACAGAGAACAAGAAATAGAAATGTTTCAAACCACCGAATATTGGAGTATTGCCCTACAATTAAGCACCGAAAACAAACAAGATTTTTTAGCAAATTTAATTGAATATCAAGGTAAAAAACTCGAAAAATTTTCGGTACACAACCAACAAGAAGCTCAAGAAATACTGCAAAACCTACAAAATAAACAATATGCAGTAAGCAATATCGAAAAAAAACAAACCAAACGCAAACCATATCCACCATTTACCACTTCTTCTTTACAACAAGAATCTGCTCGAAAACTTGGTTTTTCTGCCAGTAAAACCATGCTAATTGCCCAAAAACTTTATGAAGGTATCGAAATTAACGGCAATTCGCTAGGCTTAATCACCTATATGCGAACCGATTCTATTCATATCATAAACGAAGCGATAGAGCAAATTCGCCAAGTGGTGCACAATAATTATGGCTCAAATTACATTCCAACAACTGCTCATATTTTTAAGAGCAAAGTAAAAAATGCCCAAGAAGCCCATGAAGCAATTCGCCCAACCGATTTTAGCCTTGAGCCAGAAAAAATTAAACAGTTTCTAGAGCCAGATTTTTTCGCTCTATATAACTTAATTTGGAAACGAACCTTGGCATCGCAAATGTCAGAAAGTATTTTTGATCAGGTAATTATTGAAATTACAACCAAACCAACTTTTGCCAAAGCAAGAGCTGTGGGCTCGATGTTAAAATTTGATGGTTTTTATAAGGTTTATAAAGAAGATCAAGATGATACTACCGAAGATGAAGAAAAACAGCCACTGCCAGAAATAAAAACTAATCAAGATCTAAATTTGTTGCAAGTACATACCAAACAACACTTTACCGAACCACCCCCTAGATATTCCGAAGCAAGTTTAGTAAAAAAAATGGAAGAACTCGGCATTGGCAGACCATCTACTTATGCTTCTATTATTTCGGTTTTACAAGATAGAGGCTATGTAATCTTAGAAAAAAAGAGATTTTTCCCAGAAGAAAGAGGCAGAATTGTTACTACTTTTTTAAAAGAATTTTTTAGTAAATATGTAGAATTCGATTACACTGCTAATTTAGAAGATGAACTCGATAATGTCTCAAATGGTAAGTTAAATTGGAAAAATTTTTTACAAACATTTTGGCTTGCTTTTTTTCAAAATATCGAGCAAGTTCAAGCAAAACCTTTTATTGAAGTTATTGATACTCTCAAAAATAAATTTAGCGAATATATTTTTAAAAAAGATACCGAAACTGGTGAAATTCTTAATAAATGCCCAACTTGTGAAACTGGCGAACTAAACCTAAAAATAGGCAAATTTGGTGCTTTTATTGGTTGCTCAAATTATCCAGAATGCAAATATATCAAGCCAATGTTTAGTGGTGGAGATGCCGAAACAAATCCAGAAATAGCTACCGAAAATAAATGCTTAGGAGCCGATCCTGCTACTAAACTCAATATTTTATTAAAAAGTGGTCCTTATGGTTTTTATTTAGAACTAGAAAATTCTCACTCTACAATAACAAACAGTAAAACTAACAAAAAGATCAAACCAAAAAGAATATCTTTACCAAAAAATCTACAACCAAGTGAAATAACCTTAAAAACCGCCATTTCTTTACTTGCATTACCTAGAGAGGTTGGTATTTACCCACAAACTAAAGAAAAAATAATTGCCAATATTGGTCCTTATGGTCCATATTTATTACACAATAAAAAATTTATCTCGGTAAAAGAAGATAACATCTTAGAAATTGGTTTAAATAGAGCAATAAACCTCATTGCTCTTGCAGAAGAAAAGCCACCAAAAAAAACTTTTAACACCAAAAGAACCAAGAAAAAATAATGACTTTTATTTTTGATTTAGCAATAGTGTTTATCTTCTTTATTTTAAATATTCTTGTTTATCATAAAAATATTATCAATAATAATACAAACAATATTATCTTGTTATTGCTATCTTATCTTTTGCTGTTTTTTTTAATATTTTTTTATAGCAAAAACAATAATAATTTATTATTATTCTCGATTATATTTTTGTCTTGCCTAAGTAGTATATTATTTTTACCAAAAATTTTTGATAAAAAAATTATTAATTATTTGCAGAATAGCCAAGTTTCTTCTGCTATTTTTTTTGTAACAAGCACCACTCTTTTAGTTATTTTATCTATAACTTTATTAGTTTTGATTTCTTTTTCAATGCAAATCAAAGAAAATATTGCAATAAATAAACAACAATATTTAACACAAATCAAAGAAAATCCTTTATTAAATAATTCTCATAACAGCCATTTAGCAATCCAGAAATTTTATTTAAAAGAAAACCTCCCAACAAAAATCAACCACCGCGATAATATTTATATTGAAACTAAGAAAATTTCAATAAATTTACCATTTTTTAATCATCATGAATTATTAATTTTGGCGATCTGCCTTGTTATTACATTAACACCGTTGGCACTTTATAAATAATAAAACATTTTTATTATAAGAATGTTGCATCCCAAAAAGGGTTTTTACTTAAATTTTAGATCAAAAAGATGAAGCATAAATGTTACATTACCAGATGGGAATTGCTATAATGCAACAAGCATTTTGAGAAAAATGCTATTTTTTTAAAAAAGGGATGCAACATTGCCATTAGAGAAAATCGACTCTAAAATTGTCTAGACCCAAACTTTATAAATGCGAAATATATTTTTCGTTAATAATATTGGTATCGATATTAGAGTTTAGATAAAGAGGGTTAAAATAATGGCTTGGTACAGGTTTTTGATAACCAGGAGTGCTATATTTTGAGATTGTAAAATAAAACCCTGGCTTTAACGGAAAATCATCACCATAATCTTGCAAATCTTCTGCGGTAATAATAATTGGAACCTTTGGTAAAATATCGGTTTTGATATTTGCAGAGGCAAGTAAACCCGCCACATAAGAATTAGAATTATAGTTTTTGTTGGTTTTATCTGGAAAAAGCTCATAGCCAAGTTTGTTATTGTAGCCTGCATTAAGCGCTAATAACTTGTTAATATAAAAATCATCTAATTCTTTTGGCACTAAATTTACAGATTCCCAAACTTTATTAGTAATATCAATATCTCTTTTTCTATTTATACCATCTGAAAAACCTAAAACTGTTTCACCAGAATTTAAATTTCCTAGCCAATTTGGCACAATTTTTACAACATCAAAGTTATCTGGACCAGCACCAATCGTAGAAAATCGCTTGTTGTTGCTATCGATATTTTGAAACCTCGGATCATTAGTATATTTTGCCTGATTTTCTGGCTCAAGTTTAATTGAAATATGATAATCACCAAAAGCAACATGGTGAAGCCAAATCTTTACCGCATTATTACTTGCCGAATTTTGAGCAATTCTATTTGTTAACATAGAATTTTTTGCATCAAAACTACTCACCGCCATTACACTTGCTAAACCAGCAAAATCAACAGCAGATTGCGAAGAAAAACCATTTTTATAAACATAGTTAGCTGTTGCTTCACCTACCATACCAGCCACCCCACCTGCAAAACAAGATTTATCAAGAGACAACATGGCAACACAACCAACTCCTGCATGTAAAGATAATTGCAGAGAGCTAGAAATGGGCTTTTGAGATGGTAAATTATTAGGATGTGCTAGATTACCAATTTCGGTTGCAGCTAAGCTTGCTGTAGCTAAAACAGCTTCTTGCCTTGCCATATTTTGCAACATAGAAGAAGGATTTTTCTTTTCAATCACAGCAAAAGCAACTCCAGTAGAAGCAACACCAATGGCAGCTTTGGCAAAAACATTAGATGCATTATTGGTAAAAGTTGGGGGATTTATCATTGCTACATTTTTGGGCAATAATAAATGAGAAGCGCCAGCAGAAAGCCCACCACTTAAACCCGCAATAGCAACATTTTTAGCAAATTGTTTATTATTGATATTTTGCCAAGTATTAGATAAATTACCTTCGTTATTGATGACAGAAATACTTGCTCCACTACTAAAACTAGAGGCAGAAGCAATTATCGCTCCTTGCTTTGCCGACTCAACAGCGAAATAACCAGCAGAAGAAGCACTTGCCCCTGCACTAGCCCCTGCACTAGCCCCTGCACTAGCCCCTGCACTAGCACTTGCCCCTGCACTAGC
>CANEUR010000025.1 GCA_947441875.1 Rickettsiales bacterium
CTATCAATAAAATTACCATTGTAGCTTGTGGCACCTCTTATTATGCTGGCTTAATTGGCAAGCATTTACTTGAAACTTTTGCCAAAATCGAAGTTGAAGTAGATATTGCCTCAGAGTTTCGTTATCGCCAACCGCATTTTAGTAATAATAATCTAGTTATTTTTATTTCGCAATCAGGCGAAACGGCCGATACTTTAGCTTCTCTTAAATATGCTTTGCAGCATAATCAGCCCACAATGGCAGTTGTTAATGTTTTGCATAGCAACATTGCAATGTTGGCAAATTGTGTGCTTAAAACTGTTGCTGGTCCAGAAATTGGGGTTGCCTCTACCAAAGCCTACACTGCTCAAATTGCGGTTTTAGTAATTTTTGCCATTTATTTATCTTGCCAACGAAAAACTATTTCCAGTCTTCAAAAACAACAATTAATTGCCGAATTAATTGGTTGTGTTGTTAAATCGCAAGATATTTTACAAAATTTAAACTTACAAAGCATCGCTAAAAAGCTCGTTGATTCGCAAAATATCATTTATACAGGTAGATTAATTTCTTATGTCACCGCTCTTGAATCTGCTCTTAAATTTCGCGAACTCACTTACATAAATGCCTATGGCGTTGCCTGTGGAGAGCTTAAACACGGCACTATAGCTTTAATTGATAATAAAATTTATTCTATTGCTGTGGCTTGTGATAATCCGCAAAATCATATTTTTGAAAAAACCTTGTCTAACTTGCAAGAAATCAAGGCCAGAGATGGTAACATAATTGTGCTTACTAATCATCATAAAAAGCATAGTTTTGATAATCTTGCTTGCGATATTATCGGCATTCCTGCTATCGAAGGCTTTATTCAAGAAGCCATTCTGCCAATTATTCCAATGCAAATGCTTGCCTATGAGGTTGCTTTGTTAAAAGGCAACGATATCGATCAGCCTCGAAACTTAGCAAAATCAGTTACGGTTGAGTAAAAATTTTTCTTCTTTTTAAACAATTAAAACAAATTATACCAATTCCCATAATAAATTTTATCGAGTTATCGAAATAACTTTGCTCGACATTTGTAGGGCAGAAATGATTTCTTCGAGCTGTTTAAGGCTACTTACTACTAAATTTAATAAAATTTCAAGAGTTTCGTGTTGACGGTTGAGAGTTTTAATACTAGTGATATTGACTTTTTTTTTGGCAACAATGCTGGTAATATCGGCTAATCCGCCGTTTTTTGCATCGACTAATAAATAAATTTGAGCAGTGTAAGATTGTAAATCGTTTGTTTGATTTTTCCAGTTAATATCAAGAACTCGTTGTTGAGTGAGTGCTAAATTTTTTAATTGCAAACAAGACTGCCGATGAATAGTGACTCCAACCCCAGTATTGATAATGCCAATGATAGGGTCGCCAAAAATTGGATTACAGCATCCTGCATATTTGATGGCCATTCCTTCAACCAAGCCTTCGATAGGCATTTTGTTTTGTTGGGCTGGTTTGATGATTTTTTCTTTTTTTACTGGCTCTGTTAATTGCGGATAAATAATTTTAAAAACTTCTTGGCGAGTAATACCGCCTTCTGCAACTTTAAAATAAAGATCGGCAAGATTTTTTTTGCCAAAATAATGCAAAGCTTTTTCAAGATCTTTTTCGAGCAACTCGCGTTCTTTACTGATAAAAAACTTATGCAAAATGGCTTTTCCTAAAGAAACATATTCGCTAAATTTTTCGTTTTTCATAAAGTGCCGAATTGCCGAACGAGCCTTAGAAGTAAAAACAAATTGAAGCCAATTTGGTGAAGGTTTGGCATTTTTGGAGGTAATTATTTCAATTTGGTCGCCGTTTTCAAGTTTTTGGCGAAGTGGGGCAATATTTCCATTAACCTTGCCAGAAATACAAGCATTACCAACCTCGGAATGCACAGCATAAGCAAAATCAATGATAGTAGAACCAAAAGGTAAATTAAAAATATCGCCATTTGGTGTGAAACAAAAAACTTCGTCTTTATGCATAGCGAGTTTATTGTTTTTTAAAACTTCGCTGGCGGTTTCGGAAGTTTCAAAAAGATGAATTAATTCACGTATCCAGCGGTATTGATTGCTTTCTTGTTGTAAATTGGTAGCAGAAAAATTGTTTTTATCGCACTGTTTATAGTGCCAATGAGCTGCCAAGCCAATTTCAGATATTTCATGCATTTTTTGGCTACGAATTTGAATTTCAATTTTTTTGTTAAATGGCCCTAAAATCACTAAATGCAAAGATTGATAGCCGTTTTCTTTGGGAGTGCTGATGTAATCTTTGAAAGTGCCTGGAATCATATTAAAATTTGAATTGACAATTCCTAAAGCCTTATAGCATTCGGCGACATTTTCAACCAAAATGCGAAAAGCCATAATATCGTGCAAACTATAAAAACCAATGTTTTTTTGTTGCATTTTCTGCCAAATAGAATAAGGTTTTTTTTCTCGACCAGAGATATGGCAAATGACTTTTTCGTTGGTAAATAAACTTTGTAATTCTGAAAGTATTTTATCGATTAAATCTTGATTTTTTTGCCTAATATCTTGTAATTTGTCATTTATTTGCTGATATTCTTGCTTATGAATAATGGCAAAAGCTAATTCTTGGAGCTCATCTTTAATATTATTTAAGCCAATTCTGCCAGCAAGTGGAGCATATATTTCGAGACTTTCTTTGGCTTTTTTGACCCTTTTTTCGGCAGAAGGCACAAAATGTAGTGTGCGCATATTATGCAAGCGATCGGCAAGCTTAATAAGTAGCACACGAATATCTTGCGACATTGCCATAGTAAGTTTGCGAAAATTTTCGGCCAATCTTTCGTTGGCAGGAAAAACCTCAATTTTACCTAGCTTGGTGATGCCATCAACTAAGCTAGTAATTTCGTTACCAAATTGCTCTTTGATTTCATGCAGGCTTACTTCTGTATCTTCAACCACATCGTGCAGAAGAGCGGTGACAATTGATTGATCGTCGAGTTTAAGTGAAATGACAATTTCGGCAACCGCCACAGGATGGGCAAAATAAGGATCGCCAGAGTGTCTTTTTTGATTGCCATGAGAATTTTTGGCTAAAACATAGGCTTTTTGAATTAAAGTAAAATCGCTGTTTGGGTTGTAAGTTTTGATTTTGTTGAATAATTCTAAAAAAGATAGCATATAATTTATTCGAAATAATTATCAAAACTTGGTCTTTTATAGTTTGGCGGTGGTTGCAATGGTGATTTTCGACCACAACTGTTTAATATTAGTAAGATCAACAAGCTTTTTAGCAATATTTGTTTCATAGCATTTGTTGTAAATATTGATTTGCCAACTTTATTTGTTGTTGCACGCTATCAATAGAGGTTCCGCCGTAACTAGTTTTAGAATTAACTGAATTTTCAACTTGTAGACAAATAAAAATATTTTGATTGATTTCAGGGCAGATTTTTTGCATCTGCTCTAAATTTAACATATGCAGAGGCAAATTTAGTTGTTCGGCCATTTTAACAATTGCCCCTGTAATGTGATGGCTTTTTCGAAAAGGAATTTGTAAATTTTTGACTAACCAATCGGCTAAATCGGTAGCGCAAGAGTAATCGGCAGAAGCCATATCAAGCATATTTTGTTTATGTACTTCAATATCATAAAGCATGGCCGACATAGTTTTGATAATGAGTTTGGTTTGGTAGGTGGCATCAAAAACTGGCTCTTTATCTTCTTGCATATCTTTAGAATAAGTTAGGGGTAGGGCTTTTAAAGTGGTTAACAAAGAAAATAAAGCCGAGGTGATTCGACCATTTTTGCCACGAATTAATTCGGCCGAATCGGGATTTTTCTTTTGAGGCATAATTGAACTACCAGAGGTGAATTTATCGGATAGACTGATAAATTTAAAGCCCTTACTCATCCAGATAACAATTTCTTCGGCAAATCTAGAAAGATGATTGGCAATAAGACTTAGGCAAAATAAAAATTCGCAAGCAAAATCACGATCAGAAACGCTATCCATTGAGTTATTGGTAGGAGAATCAAAACCAAGTTGGTTTGCCACAAAATGCCTATCAATGGCAAACGAAGTGCCAGCCAAAGCACAAGAGCCAAGTGGGCATTGATTAAGCCTATTTCGTAAATCGCAAAGCCGAGAAATATCGCGTTTAAACATTTCGAAATAAGCCAAGAGGTGATGCGAGAAAAGCACTGGTTGAGCCAGTTGTAGATGGGTAAAGCCAGGCATAATTACCTCTAAATTTTGAGTTGCTTGTTGCAATAAATTTTGCTGCAAAACCACAAGTAATTGTTTGATTTCATCTAGGTTGTCGCGTACGAAAAGCCGAAAATCAAGAGCTACTTGATCGTTGCGAGATCTTGCAGTGTGAAGCTTGCCTGCGGTTTCGCCAATAATTTGAGCTAACCTGTTTTCGATGTTCATATGAATATCTTCAAGAGCAATTTGAAACTCAAATTTATTTTCAAATATTTCTTGCTTAATTTTTAATAAACCAGTAATAATTTTTTCAGACTCTTCTTGAGTGATGATGTTAGTTTTTGCTAACATTTGGCAATGAGCGATTGATCCTGCAATATCTTGTTGATATAAAATTTTATCAAAGCTAATGGATTGATTTATTTCTTGCATTAAGCTATCTGGAGCTTGGCTGAATCTACCCCCCCACATTTGATTAGCAGTAGTCATAATTTAAGATTTTTAGCAATTTCTTCGGCGATTTTTCGGGCATCACCTAACACCATAAAAGTATTTGCTTCAAAAAATAACTCGTTATCAACTCCGGCATAACCAGAAGAAAGAGATCTTTTAATAAAAAACACTGTTTTAGCTTGGTTAACTTCTAAAATTGGCATACCGTAAATTGGGCTTTGTTTATCGTATTTGGCTGCTGGATTTGTGACATCGTTAGCGCCAATAACTAAAACAACATCGGTAGTTTTAAAATGGGAGTTAATTTCTTCTAGTTCGAATACTTTTTCATAATCAATATTGGCTTCGGCTAGTAATACATTCATATGGCCTGGCATTCTTCCTGCAACAGGATGTATGGCAAATTTCACATCAACACCAGCATCGATAAGCAAATGAGTAATTTCGGCAACCGCATGTTGTGCGGTGGCAACCGCCATGCCATAGCCAGGCACTATAATTAAAGAAGAGCTATTTTTCATAATGAAGGCAACATCTTCGGGGCTAGCATAATTGATGACTTTGGTTGCGTGTGTTGTATTGTTGCTAGTGGTTTGATTTTGATTAGTGAAGGCAAAAATCACCTTAAAAATTGAGCGATTCATTGCTTTACACATAATATAACTTAAAATAGCACCACTTGCCCCAACTAATGCACCAGTAATAACCAAAACTGGATTGTTCAGAGTAAAGCCAATGCCACTAGTAGCAAAACCAGAGTAAGAATTTAACATAGAAACCACCACAGGCATATCGGCGCCACCAATTGGAGCAATCAAGCCAATGCCAAAAAAGATAGAAGCGAAAACAATAAACAAAAAGGCTATTTTAGAATAACCAAATAACAAAAAGGTAAAAATTGCCAAAATACAAAGCAAATAAAAACAATAAAGAGTGCCTTTATGCTTTTTATTCTGAAAAATAATAATGTTTTTAGTAAGATTGCCATTTAACTTTAAAAAAGCTATAATAGAGCCACTAAAAGTAATGCCACCAATAATTACACCAAGCAACATTTCAATTTTACTACCTATTTTAAGATTAATATTTTCGGAAGCCAAAACATTAATATCAAACTCAACAGGCAAATAAAGAGCAGAAACAGCAATTAAAACCGCAGCTAAACCAACTAATGAATGAAAACCAGCTACCAATTGAGGCATGGAAGTCATTTTGACTTTTTTTGCCACCATATAGCCAATGCCTCCACCTATTGCTATTGCTAAGGTAATTAAAATTCTGTTGTGCTGAATGCTTGGCAAAAACAAACTATTAATAATGGCAATAATCATAGCTGATATGCCAAAAATATTGCCAATTCTAGCAGTTTTTTGCGAAGATAGACCGTAAAGCGATAAAATAAATAAGCTAGAAGCTATAATATAAAAAAAAACAGAAATAGAAGGCATATTATTGAAATTTATTTGTAATGGATGTTGTATCTAAATTTGCATTTGTCAAGTTAAGAGTTTAAAATTTTTTTTTATAAAATCAATAACTATTGACTTTTTATTTTTAGAAATTAGAATTTTGGTAATTTGTTATTTTCTTAAGCATGTTTTTTATAAAAATTTACTGTTTACATGTTTATGAAATTTTTGCTCTACATAATATTTGCTTTTTTTAGTTTTAATGCAAGTTTTTGTTTGGCAAATACCAAGCAAAATACTAGCTTAAACATTAAAAAAAATAGTTATTTTCAAACCACTAAACGAGATCGTTTGCAAATTAGTGGCTCATCTACGGTGTACCCTTTTGTTGCCACAGTTGCCGAAACTTTTGGTCGTGAAACTGGCTTTAAAACCCCTGTCGTTGAAGCTGTTGGCACTGGTGGTGGTTTTAAAGTTTTTTGCGAAGGAGTTGGTTATAACTTCCCAGATTTTACTAATGCCTCAAGAATTATTTTGCCATCTGAAGTAGAAAAATGCCAGAAAAATAATATTAATTTTATTGAAATTAAACTTGGATACGATGGTATTGTTGTTGCCAACACTATAAAATCTCAAGCATTTTCACTTTCAAAACACGATTTATTTTTAGCTTTAGCAAGTTATGTTCCAAGTGATGATGGTTCAAAATTAATTGTTAACCCTTATAAAACTTGGCAACAGATTAATAAAAATCTTGCCAACTTACCAATTATTGTTTATGGTCCACCTGCTAGTTCTGGCACGCGCGATTCTTTTGTAGAGCTGGTTTTAGAAGATGTTTGTCTGCAAGATAATTTATTCATCAAAACCTATCCAGACATTAAAATGCGTAAAAAAAAATGTTCCCAAATAAGGCTTGATGGAGCATTTATTGAAGCAGGCGAAAATGATAATTTAATTGTGCAGAAATTACTCAATAACCAAAATGCTTTTGGTATTTTTGGTTTTAGTTTTTTAGAAGAAAATAAACATTTATTGCAACCTGTAAAAATCAACAACATAACCCCAAGTTTTGCAAATATCACTAATAAACTTTATTCTATATCTAGACCTTTGTTTATTTATGCCAAATTAAATCAAATAAATTCTATGGGAATTGCCGAATTTATCACAGAAATCGTTAGTGCACATACCATTGGTCCCGATGGTTATTTGTTGCAAAAAGGTCTTGTTTCTCTTTCTTACAACGAACTTGTGGAGGAGAGAAGCAAGATAGCTAAAATATTAGGTAACTAATGTTTTAGCTAAATTATTTAAATAATTTTTTATTTAAATGAAGCATTTGAGGTTTTCACTTGGTTGGTTATTTTATTATAACCAATTATCTGATAAGCTTCTCGTCTAATAACTATAAATATTGTATATATGATCTTTATTCCATTTATTGCTCTTGTTACAATATCAGTGGTTAACTCTTTATTGTAAAAGATGAGTAGTTTATCTAAGTGATAACTTCTCTATAAAAGCGACCCCGTCATTGGTTATTACTGATGACGGGGTTTTTTTATAAAAAATGTTGCACTATAAATTGGAACTATTGCATCACTAATTTGTTTTAATTTTTTGCCATTTTTAGTTTCTTGCAATAGCAAAGCAAGGAAGATAGATATTGTTTAACAACAAGTGTGGCACTGTAAACTCAGCAATTTCATTAGGATTATTATTTTGGCAAATGTTATCTAATGCTGAAAATTGATAGTTTTTCTTATATAAAAAACACTCTTTTTTTTGTAAATAGCTATTGATAGAATTTAGATTATTTTCTTGATATGCTTTTACAACTTGTTTATATCGCTCTATACTTGTGCAACCAATTGCCCCTTGCTCTTGCTTGATATAGAACACTACATATTCTGCTTTTTTTTTGCCTGCATATGTTTTAGAAAAAAAAATATGTAGTACCTTTCCTACTAAAATACTGATAATAAAAATTATGATTAAACGAAACATATTGACCTAAGATTTTTCTATAGCTTTTTTTATTCTACCAAATAAAGATTGAAAAGATTTTTCTCTAGCATTTACTCTTGCTAATGTTTTTTCATTTTTTTCTAAGGTTAATTTAAGTTGATACTTGCGATTTTCTTGATCTGCTGGGCTTGTTTCGAGTTGTTTTTTTATATCTTCATTTGCGCTTGTAAGAATCATTGCGAGAATTTTATCTTTTTTATGTATTGTTTGAAGAGGTTTTTCTAACAAGATATACATTTGATCAAAATGACCTTGAAGATCGGTGATCGAATCTACTGTGTTGATAGCAAGTAAAAAATCTATAGCTTTGTTTCTATCGGATTTGTATTTGACCCCCATTAATTTTAAGACAATATCAAGTGATCGTTTTTGATTTTCGAGTTCTTCTGGTGTTATTGCTTTATGTTCTGCGGGCTCTTCTTCTAAATTATTAAGTTTAGCAAGCATCATTTCCGTAACTTCTGTTTGTTGTAAAAGAAAGTTTGATACCTTATCTATTTCTTCTGGTTTTAATGCTGTTAAAGTTTCAGGTGTGTTAAGTGCATCTATAGCCACTTTTTCTGGATTTTGATATTGATATTGTTTAATAGCATTGATTTGTTCTTCATTAAAATTGAATTTTTTATCATTTTTAAGATGCTCCAATTCTACTTGAGAAATAGCAGAAGTATCTGGCTCTGGATTGTAATATTGAGTAAAAGCTTTTACTCTTTCTGCTTGCGAAAATATTTCTTTTAAGTGATTAATTCTTTCTTGTTCTCGAGTTTCATTTTTTATTTCTTCTAATATTTTTTTGAGATTAGCCGATTCTTTTGTCCTATCTCTGTCTGCTAACAAACTCACCAAGGCTTCTTGTTTTTTTGTTTTGTCTTGATTACGAAGCTGTTCTTGTAATTCTGGCAAAACATTTGCTTCTTGCAATTTTGTTGCGATTTTTGAAAAATTTTGTTGTTTGATTGCATCTGATGTCGTTGGCGATTTATTATTGTTGGCAACTATTTTAGCAACGATTTCTGTTGTAGAGATCGATTCTCTTGATGTTTGTTGTGATGCAGATTTGTTAATGGTAGTAAAATCTGCTTTGAATTTTTCAAAAACTTGTTGTAATTCTTTATCAATATCAGTGTTTTGATCTGTTTGAAATTGCATTTGTAGTTTTTTTAGTTTGGCATCATTTGCTTTTATAAATAAATCAAGAGCATTGTCAAGAGTAAGTTGTTTTTGCAGTTCTTGTAATTCTGAATTGTAAAATGGTTGAAATTTTGCTTGCAATTGGCTATAATTATCATTAGCAGGAAGTGCAGAATATGTTTCTGCTTTATCAGGTGATGATTTGCTAATAGGTTGCCCTGGTGTTGGAGTGGTTGTTTGAACAGGAGTTGTTTGAACGGGAGCGGCTTGATGCATAGGTGCTGGTTTCATAGTTCTGGGAACATTAGGAACTGCTTCGGCATCTTGTTGTGATTGACTTTGTTTAGTGATTTTGTTTCTAGTGTCTTGTAGGGCAGTTTGGTATTTCTCAATTTTTGTTTTTGATTTCAAGTCATCTAATCTGTTTTCTATATATGTAAGCATTTCTTGAGGAGTGATTGACTGTTTTTTAATCAAGCTTTCTGTTGATGGTTGATCAGAATTTGGAAGAATTTCTGTCTCTGATTGCATTTTTTGTAGTTTGTCGATTTTTTTCTCTAATTGAGTTAGTGCTAGTTGCATTTGTGTTGCTAATCCAGGTCCTAATGTCTGCGGTTGTCCTGTTTTTGGCATGGATTGTTCTAAGTCTCGTAGTATTGTTGTAATACTACCTTGTGTTATTTCAGCATCATCATTAACTGGAGCAAACTTGCCAACAGCACCAACGCCAACACCAGCAGGAGCACCACCAGCAGGAACGCCACCAGCAAAAGCACCGCCAGGAACACCGCTACCATCAGCAGGAACGCCACCAGCAAAAGCACCGCCAGGAACACCGCTACCATCAGCAGGAACGCCACCAGCAA
>CANEUR010000026.1 GCA_947441875.1 Rickettsiales bacterium
TTGTTTCAGAGGCAAGCGGAGTTTTTAAACTAGGGGCACTCTTAGAAAAAGCATCTTGTCTAGGGTGGGCAGTGTTTTTATAAGGAGGATTAACATCAGACAAAACCGCTTTAAAATGAAACTGCCAAAGTAATGAAATAATGCCAAAAATAGCTATAAAATATAGGAGTATTTTTTTACTTTTACTACTAAATATTTTTTTTAACCATACAAAAAACAAACAATTAGTTAAACCAAAAAGAACCTTAATAATTGCTTGTTTATATTTGGTTAAAATTAGCATAGATTTTTATTGATTAACCTAAAAAACTTCATTTTTTATCACCAACAACATTAGTAACTAACTTACAAAAATAGTCGCCCCGATGCTCAAAACTCTGCCATTGATCTAATGAAGCACAAGCTGGAGAAAGTAAAATATTTGCTAATTTATTATTATCTTTTTTAGCATCGTTATAGGCAATATTAAAAGCAGATTCGAGATTGTGGCAAATTGTAAACTGCACTTTATGCTTTTGCAAAACTAAAGCAAAATCACAGGCAGACTCGCCAATTAAATAGGCTTTATTAATTTTAGTAAAATATTCAACCAAGCTATCTATTCCCCCTTCTTTAGCTTTTCCGCCTAAAATCCAAAAAATATTATTGTAGGCAGAAAGAGCATGTTTAGTAGAATCGGCATTGGTTGCCTTACTATCGTTAATAAAACAAATATTATTTTGTTGTGCTACAATTTGTAAGCGATGTTTCAAACCAGTAAACTGCAAAATAGCATTAATTATTGCCTCAATTATATTGTTGTTTAATTGATTTTTACTTAAAAAATAGCAAAATAAATTTGCAAAAGCAACCACAATATTTTGCTCGTTATGTTTACCTTTTAAAAACTCCGATTGCATTTTTTTACAATAACTATAACCCATAAAATTAATCGATAAAATACCATCAACCAAACTAATACCATTTTGCAAAACCTTATCATTTGAAACCAGTAATAATTGACTTGCAAACTGCCAATCAGCAATAATATTTGCATTAATTTTATTGTCAATACTTATTATTGCATAATCGCAAGGTAATTGATTAATAAAAATTCGTTTTTTTGAGTCAATATAATTTTGAAAACTTCCATGTCTATCGAGATGATCAGGAGTAATATTTAGCAAAGATGCAATATGAAACCTAGCATACTTAATTAAATCGAGCTGAAAAGAAGAAATTTCAAAAATATAATGATGATTTTGTTGCTGCTGTGGCAAAGAAAAACAAGAAAAACCTAAATTTCCACCCACCGAATAATTTATTTGCAGTTTTTCAAAAATAAAAGCCACTAAAGAAGTAGTGGTTGATTTACCATTTGTGCCAGTAATGCCAATAAATTGATTATAAAAATTATTTAACAAAAAAAATAATTCTATGTCGCCCACAAGATGAGAGCCAGATTTTTGACATAAATCAATAATTTTATGCCTTGTAGGATAATAAAGCCGAATACCGGGGGCAAAAACCACCGCTGTTTTACTATCAAAAATAAAATTATCAAGATTAGTTAAGAAATTAATTTTTGGGTAGACAGAAGTTAATTCTTCTATTTTTTGCAAGTTATCATCGATAGCAAAAACTAAACAATTATTTTTACTTAAAAATTCAGCCGTTGCCAAGCCAGATTTACCCAAGCCGTAAATTAAATATTTATCAAACATTAGTTAATAAAAAATTGGCGGATGAAGAGAGATTCGAACTCTCGATAGAGTTTTTTAGCCCTATACACACTTTCCAGGCGTGCGCCTTCGACCACTCGGCCATTCATCCAAAAAAAAATCCAATTTTATATCAAAACATTAACAAGAATTTTTTAATATAAAACTGGATAACAGCAAAATAAAAATTTTTTACTATTTTACATCAGAGGCAACTCTAACTTTTAGCATTTTATCAGGATCAGAAACTTGACCATTATTAGCTGGATTGCCTTTTTTAATTTTATCAACCAAATCAATACCAGAAACAACTTTACCCCAAACAGTGTATTGGCCATCAAGAAAGTTAGAATCTTTGGTTACAATAAAAAATTGACTATTGGCACTATTTGGTGATTGAGCCCTTGCCATAGAAACAACTCCTCTAACATGAGGTTGTTTAGAAAATTCTGCTGTAAGATCGTTTAATTTACTACCTCCCATACCAGTACCAGTAGGATCGCCAGTTTGCACCATAAAACCATCAAGAACTCTATGAAAAACAATACCATCATAAAATTTTTGACGAGTTAATGTTTTAATTCTTTCTACATGCTTCGGAGCAATATCTGGAAGCATTTCAATAACTACTCGACCATCTTTTAAATCGATATAAAGAGTGTTTTCTAAATTAGTTGCATTAACATTAGACATAAGAAAGAAAATTTGAATTATTGTAAGAAATAATAATTTGATATTTTTAAACATAAAATTAATAAAAAAGTAAAATTATTTTTGAAGGTGGTGGAGGGAGCAGGATTTGAACCTGCGAACGCTAACGCGGGCAGATTTACAGTCTGCTGCCATTGACCACTCGGCCATCCCTCCAGATAAAAAACAAAAAAATAATGGAGCGGGTGAAGGGAATCGAACCCTCACAACCAGCTTGGAAGGCTGAAACTCTACCATTGAGCTACACCCGCTAAAAAATAATTTATGTTAATTGTTTTATTATTTGTTTAAAAAAACAAATAATCGCAAATATTTTAACTGCCGTTTTTCATTTTGCAACTACTTTATTTAAATTTTTCATATTTTTATAGAAATAAAAAAATAATTTTAAAAAGAATATTGACAATCATAAATATTCTTTTTAAAATATATTGCAAGATTAAATTTAGCTTAGCTTTATCATAAATAAAGCTTTTGGCAAGTTGAAGTCGTTATAAACAATAAAAAAAACAATAAATACTAATATAAAATATGAAAAAATTTTCATTTTTTGCCGTTTTAGTTGCTTTATTTGCAACTTCTGCTATAGCCCAAGCTCAAACTGAAGCAAACAAAACCCCAACTGAAGCTCCAGCTATCACTGATTCAGAAGTAAAAAAAGCTAAAAAAGCTAAAAAAGTTAAAAAAGCCGAATCTGTATCTACTGGAAACACTTCTGCCACTGCTACAGTTGCTAATGCTCCTGCCACTGCTCCAGTTGCTAATGCTCCTGTTGCCGCAAAATCAGCTAATGCTCCTGCCGCTGCTCCAGTTGCTAATGCTCCTGCCGCTGCTCCAGTTGCTAATGCTCCTGTTGCCGCAAAATCAGCTAATGCTCCTGCCGCTCAAGCTGTTAAAAAACAATAGTTTTTTACTAAAAAATCCCTAAAAAAACATATCTCAAAATGCTATGTTTTTTTAGGTTTTTGCCGAATTAGCTCAGTGGTAGAGCAACTGTCTTGTAAACAGTAGGTCGTCAGTTCAAATCCGACATTCGGCACCATATTTTTAGCTTATCAACACCAAAAGAATATGCCCAAAAATATTATTTCTTTTTGTAAATCACTACTTTTTTATATAATTCTCTTTTTATTTAGCTTTTTAATTCCTACGATATTTTTTATCCCATCAATTATTTTTAAAAGCAATAAAATAGCCGATTATGGTGCTAAAATTTGGGCTCAAATTATCATGTTTTCTTTAAAAAATATATGTGGCATCAATTATCAAATAATTAATAAGCATAACATTCCAAAATATCCTTGTATTTTTGCCTGCAAGCATCAGTCTATGTGGGAAACAATAATTATGCATCTTATTATTAAGCAACCAGTTTATGCTTATAAAACCGAGCTTTTAAAAATACCTTTTTACGGCTGGTTTTTAAATGCCATGAGTGGCATCAAAGTGCAAAGAAAAGGTGGGGCTAGTGCCTTAAAACATGTTTTACAACAAGCCAAAAAATACTTAAGCAAAAATCAATCAATTGTTATTTTTCCACAAGGAACTCGAGTAGAAGTTTTTGGCAAAATTTTGCAATATCCTTATCAACCTGGCATTATTGCACTTTATCAAAATTGTCAAGTTCCTGTAGTTCCAATCGCTCTAAATTCTGGAATTTTTTGGCCAAAAAAACTTTTTAGCCACAAATCAGGCACAATTCTTATTGAATTTTTACCGCCAATAAATATCGGCTTAAACAAACAACAGTTTATACAAACCCTCACCCAACAACTTGAAGAAAAATCTCAACAATTAGCCATAAATGCTTAATAAATCTTTATTTATCACCTTTGAAGGCATAGATTATTCTGGTAAATCAACCCAAGTAAAAAATCTACACAACTTTTTTTTACAAAATAACCTTCCTTGCATCGCCACTAAAGAACCTGGCGGTTGCGATTCTAGCAACGAAATACGTGAAATTCTATTAAAAAATCGCCCAATACATTTACAAACAGAAACCCAACTACTACTAAATTTTGCTAGCAGATTTGAGCATATTCACCATACAATTCAACCTAACTTACAACAAAATATCAGTGTTATTTCTGATCGATTTATCCATTCAACCTATGTTTATCAAGGCTTTGCAAGTGGCATTAACATTGAGCTTATCAATTTTTTTTGCCAACAATTTGTAAGTATTAAACCAGATATTACTTTTTTTCTCGATATTTCATTAGAAACTGCCTTGCAAAGAAGTAAAAACCGCCCACATCAAAAAAATCATTACGACAAAATATCTACCGATTTTTGGCAAAAAGCTAGAAATGGTTTTTTATATCTAGCAAAACAAAATTCAACCATTAAAATTATTGATGGTAATCAAAATCAATCACAAGTTTTTCAACAAATAATTTCGTTTTTTTCTTTTAACCAAAACACTTGAAACTATGATAAAAAAACATAAAATCGCCCTTATTGGGGCTGGTAATATTGGCGGAACCTTAGCTCATTTAGCAATGCTTAAAAACCTCGGCGATATTGTTCTACTCGATGTCAATGGTGGAGTTGCTTCTGGCAAAGCTCTTGATTTAGCTCAATTAGGAGTAATAGAATCTTGCGATTCTGCTATTACTGGCGGTAGCGACTATTCTTTAATTGTCAATGCCGATGTTGCCATAGTAACCGCAGGAATAGCCAGAAAACCCGGTATGAGTCGCGATGACTTATTAAATACCAACACTGCCATTATTAAAAATGTTGGTGAAAATATTGCTAAATACTGCCCAAATGCTTTTGTGATTGTTATTACCAATCCTCTTGATGCTATGGTTTATGCCTTACAAAAAACCTCTAAACTACCCACCCATAAAGTTGTTGGCATGGCCGGAGTGCTTGATTCTGCTAGAATGTCGTTATTTTTAGCACAAGAACTTAATGTTTCGGTTAAAAATATTCAAACCTGTGTTTTTGGAGGCCATGGCGATACTATGGTGCCATTAATTCGCTATTGTTCTGTTGCCGGAGTTCCATTGCCCGAAGTTATTAAAGCAAATTTAATTTCTGAGCAAAAAGTTGCCGAAATAATTCAGCGAACCAGAGATGGCGGAGCAGAAATTGTAAAACTTCTTGGCACTGGTTCAGCATTTTATGCACCAGCATCATCGGCAATAGCTATGGCAGAAAGTTATTTATTCGATAAAAAACAAATATTACCAGTAGCAGCCTATCTTTCTGGCGAATACAAAGTAAATAATCTTTATATTGGGGTTTTGGCAAAAATCGGTAAAAATGGAGTTGAAAAAATCATCGAATTGCCACTTAACCAAGCCGAACAACAAGAATTTAACAAATCAGTTGACGCTGTTAAAAATTTGGTTGCCGAACTAAAGCTGTAAATCATTAAAGAAACTGTTGCACTAATAAATTGGTTTTAATTTTTTGCTATACAACATTTTATGCATGAAACAGTTCTTTAAACAAACAACAAAAGGCTACAGCATCTTGTTTTTTATAATTAATAAATGAACACAAAACATATTAAGTATTCTAGATTAAGTTTTATTTTTATTGCTATCATTTTGATATTTACTTTTATAATTATCAAAATGATAACTCTTGGTTTAAAACAAGATAAAAAAATCAACAATCTCTATAACAATAACAACAAATTAAATTCTAGAGCCGATATTTACGATAGAAACGGCATTTTAGTTGCCACCGACTTAAAAACAAAATCTCTGTATCTAAATGCTAATTTAGCAAGAAATACTCAATTCATTGCAAAAACTTTACCAATCATTTTCAACGATATTTCTGAAAAAGAGTTGCTAAAAAAAATTGTTGATAATAAAAAAAATAAACAACAAATTTTAATTAAAAGAAACCTCACTCCTTCACAAGTAGAACAAGTAAAAAAACTCGAAATTGCTGGTTTAATTTTTGAAGAAGATCTGATCAGAATTTACCCACAAAAATCAATTGTAAGCCATTATGTAGGTTACACCGATTCCGATCGCAACGGTTTAGCAGGTATTGAAATGCAATACAATAAACAATTACTAAGCAATAAACCAATTTATCTTTCTCTTGATGTGAGAGTGCAAGATATTTTACATAACGAGCTTATCAAGGCAAAAGAGCAGTTTAAAACTAAAAATGTCGGTGGTTTAGTTTTAAATGTTAATACTGGCGAAATTTTAGCTCTTTCTTCTTTACCATCTTTTGATCCTAATTTACAAAGCGAAGCCAATCCAGAGCAACGATTTAACATGATAACTGGAGGTGTTTACGAACTTGGCTCGGTCATGAAGCTTTTTACTAATGCCTTAGCTTTAGAAAAAAAATTAGTCAATTTAAATACCACTTTTTCGGTAAAAGAACCAATAAAATATGGCAGATTCACCATTAAAGATCACGATTTTCATCAAGAAATTCTTGATGTCAACCAAATATTCGCCTATTCTTCCAATATTGGCACTATCAAAATTGCCGAAAAATTCGGCTCCAAGGCTCAGCAAGAATTTTTAACAAAACTTGGCTTTTTAACAAAAATCACTGCCGATTTTCCAGGCCTAGGCAAGCCACTTTATCCCAAAAACTGGCGAGATATCAATATGTTTACCATCTCTTACGGACATGGCTTAGCAGCCACACCGTTGCATTTTGCAATCGCCGCTTCGGCTATGGTTAATGGAGGCAATTTACTTTCTCCAATATTCATCAAAAACCAATATAAACTCAACGAAGCAAAAGTCATTAACTTAGAGACTACCGAAAATATTAAAAAAATGTTAAGAAATGTAGTAGAAAACGGCACAGGCAAATTTGCCAATGTTGAAGGTTATGCAGTTGGTGGCAAAACTGGCACAGCCGATCGAGTAGAAAACGGTAACTATAACGAAAAACAAACCCTAGCATCTTTTGTTGGCATATTTCCAATCAATAAGCCTCAATATTTAGTTTATATTTTATTCGATCGCCCCAATAATATTTTTAATACCGCAGGTATGGTTGCAGCTCCTATCGCAGGTAAAATTATTAAAAATATCGCCCCAATTTTAGAGGTGATGCCAGTCTATAATAACAAATCAAATGATAAAAAACATGACTAATAAAATCGCTATTTATCCAGGTAGTTTTGATCCTATCACTTTTGGACATCTCGATATTATTATTAGAGCCAGTGCAATATTTGAAAAACTTATTGTAGGAGTTGCTTATGATAATGTTAAAAATTCACTTTTTTCGGTTCAAGAAAGAATAAATCTTATTCAATACGAAATTAATCATCATAATCTTAACGAAAAAGTTTCTACCACTTCTTTTGGCGGTTTGTTGGTTGATTTTGCCAAGCAAAACCAAGCAATAGCAATTGTTAGAGGCTTAAGGGCAGTATCTGATTTCGAATACGAATTTCAAATGTTTGGCATGAATTCTACTCTTAACGCTAATATTCAAACTATTTTTTTACCTGCATCAAAAAATCATCATTTTACCGCTTCTAGATTTGTGAAAGAAGTTGCTCGACTTGGTGGCGAAACTGGCGAATTTGTTTCACAAAATGTTGCTATGCAATTACAAAAAAAATATGCAAAATAAACCAGAAATTTGGCTATTGCTCGACAATCGGCCCGGAACCTCTAGCCAAGCTATTGCTTTGGCAAATTATAGCAAGATGATACAACATAAATTTCATCTTGATTATAATTATTTAGCCAATCTACCTAACTCAACTTTTAGCATTGATTACTGTTTGTTTTTCTTAAAAAATCAGTATATTTTTCAAAACTTAAGTTATTTTCCGTCTTATATTATTTCTGCTGGCAGAAGAGGGGCAATTTTTGCTTTATATCTACAAAAACAAGCTAAAAAAAAAGGTTTTGCTACACCAAAAATAATTCAAATTATGCATCCGCAGCTTCCGCTTCATCTCTTTGATTGGATAGTATTGCCAGAACACGACCAAAAACCAAATCTACCACAAAATGTTTTGTTTAGTTTAGGTGGCTTGGCTAATTTTGATGCCGCAAAAATTGGCAATATTAGTTTTGACAATACTTTTCTTGCTAAAATTAACCAAAATCAACCAACTATCGCTCTTTTAATAGGCGGATCATTTGCCAAAAAACAAAATTTTTCATTAGAAATTTTTTTACAGCTCTATCGGCAAATATCTGGCATTACCAACAAAATGGAGGCTCAGCTAATTGTTTTAAACAGCAAAAGAACCGATTCTGTTATTAATAATTTTTTACAACAACAAACAAATATTATTTTTCATAATTGGCACCAAAGTGGCAGTGATTATTATTTACAAACCCTTGCTTTGGCAAATTTTTTAGTTATTACTGGCGATTCTGTTTCGATGATCTCTGAAAGCCTCTCTACTGGCAAGCCTGTTTATATTTTTAGCCACAAGCAAATTGTTAAAAACAAGCATCATTTATTTCATCAGCAATTACAACAAAAAAATTTAGCTCAAATACTTTTACCAAATCAAACAAGCCTTACTAAATACAGTTATTTACCACTAAACGAAGCTCACAGATTATCAAAAATTATTTTTAAATAATATGGCATTTCAATTTTTTAATATTTTATCAATTTAATTCTACATAGTTAAATACTAATGACAGCATTCCTTATTATTTGGAACACAAGATTGTGCACCATACCCAGTCACACTATTAGTAGGTGTTTCTCTTCTGCTACAAAATGACGATACCCATCCTTTGAAGTTAGCAAAATCTTTCCTCATTAAGGCCATTTTATCAGTTTCTTCTTTCTTCAATTCATTAACATCGTCATTAATAAACTCAATTTCTGCTTGCAGATTTTTGTTTTTAGCTACTAGTGATTTATTTCTATAATATGCATATATTCCAGCTACTACAGTAGCAACCCCTACAACAGCAACCCCAGCTCCAGCAGAAGCGGCACTAAGAACTGTTGTTGCAACTACGGCTCCCACAATACCTAATGCCATATAAAGAGATGCAAATGCACTATATCCCACTGCTTTACGACGAGTTAAAACCTGTTTTTGTTGATTTCTGGCAATCGCATCTTTAGTAGTTGTGTTAAAAAGCCTTTTAAGTTCTGTAAGCTTTTCATCATTAGATAGTTCAGGTTTATTTAAACAATCGCTCAGTTTATCATTAGGAATACGAGAAGCAAGTAATGTCGCTTTCTCTCTTTTGACATTATCATCAATACTATTATTAGGAAATAGTTGAACAATTTTTTCAATAATTGCTTGTGTATCGACAAGAAATTCATTTGACATAAATTAAAAAATTTTAAGTTAATTAAATTAGGGTCTAGACAATTTTAGTTGATTTTAGTATCTGCTAAAGCCATAATTTGTCTATGCAAAACAAGTATATAAAACATTCCCATATTTCTGAGAAGAAATTTAGAGAAATTTTGAGATATTTTTGTTGTGATGAAACTGCTAATAAA
>CANEUR010000027.1 GCA_947441875.1 Rickettsiales bacterium
CATTAACCTCAAGATCGCCTTGTTTTGCATTTTCGCCAATGATCATGCCAGCATAAACTTTTTGTTGAGGTTTAACAAACATAACTCCACGATCTTGCAGGTTCCAAAGAGCATAAGCAACTGCTTCACCTGGATCGGTGGCAATTAAGGCTCCATTTTTTTTGTTAGACATCTCACCTTTATATGGTGCATAAGCATGAAAAATGCGATTTAATACACCAGAGCCTTTGGTATCGGTTAAAAACTCACTTTGATAACCAATTAAACCTCGAGAAGGAACATAAAATACTAGGCGAGTTTTTCCTCCAGAAGAGGGTTTCATTTCGATCATTTCGCCTTTTCTTGAAGAAAGTTTTTCAACTACCGAACCGCTAAAATTATCGTCGACATCAATTACTACTTCTTCGATTGGCTCTAATATTTGTTTATCGGTGGTTTTTTTAAATAAAACTCTTGGTCTTGAAACAGAAAGTTCAAAACCTTCTCTTCTCATGTTTTCAATCAATACTCCAAGTTGCAATTCGCCTCTACCACCAACTTCAAAAGCATCTTTACCTTCGGATTCTTTTACTTTGATAGCCACATTAGTTTCGGCCTCGGCAAATAATCTGTCGCGTATCATACGTGAGGTTACTTTACTACCTTCGGTGCCAGCTAAAGGAGAATCGTTAACGCCAATAGTAATTGCCATAGTTGGCGGATCAATTGGAGTTGATTTAATTGGGGTATCTACTGAAATATCGCATAGAGTATCAGAAACTGAAGCTTTTTCTAGGCCAGCAATGCAAACAATATCGCCTGCCATGGCTTCTTCAACAGTGATTTTTTCAATTCCTCGAAATACATGAAGCTTGGTAAGTCTGCCTTGTTCAACTAATTGACCATCTAGATTTATGGCTTTAAAGTTCATCATGTTTTTAGCTTTGCCAGAATAAATTCGACCAATCAACATTCTGCCAAAATATGGACTACGATCTAGTAAGGTAGAAAGCATAGCAAAAGGAGCTTCAGCATCAAATTTTGGTGGCTCAACATGTTTTAGAATCAGGTTAAATAAAGGAGAAAGATCGGTTCGAGCATCTTTTTCGATATCGCTCACACACCAGCCGTCTCTACCTACAGCATATAAAACTGGAAAATCAAGCTGTTTTTCGTTGGCGTTTAATGATACAAATAAATCGAAAATTTCATCGAGAACTTCGTTTGGTCGAGCATCTTGTCGATCGATTTTATTGATAATAACAATGGGGCATAAGCCAAGAGCTAAAGCTTTTGAAAGCACAAATTTGGTTTGAGGCATGACACCTTCGGCAGAATCTACTAGCAATAAACAGCTATCTGCCATGCATAAAACTCGCTCTACTTCGCCACCAAAATCGGCATGACCTGGAGTATCGATAACATTAATTTTTTGATCTTGCCACATTAAAGAAGTGCATTTTGCCAAAATGGTAATACCTCTTTCTTTTTCAAGATCGTTAGAATCCATTACTCTAGTTTCTATTTGTTGGTGATTGCGAAAAGTGCCGCTTTGTTTTAACATAGCGTCAATTAAAGTGGTTTTGCCGTGGTCAACGTGAGCTATAATGGCAACATTTCTAAATTTAGTAATCATATTTTGAGAAGTATTTTAAGATATTATTTCGCTAAAATAATGTGGTTTTTTATTATTTTAGCGAATAAAAAAGGGGAGTGTTAAGCCCAATTATTGAGTTTTGGTCATGTTGGCAACTTCATCTGCAAAATTATTTATTACTTTTTCGATACCATCGCCTAGAATGAAAAATTTGAAATCAGAGATAGTAGTTTTAGTATTGTTTTGAGTGCTAAAATTATTTAATAAATCTTTAATTTTAAGTTTATCATCTATAACAAAATTTTGCTCAAGTAACACAACTTCTTCGTAATATTTTTTGATTCTGCCTTCCAGCATTTTTTCGATAATATTTTCTGGTTTGCCAGAGGCTTTTGCTTGCTCTTTTAAAATATCAATTTCGCGATTTAGTTTAGCAGGATCAAGGGTTTCAATGTTTAAAGCATCTGGTTTGGTAGCTGCAATGTGCATTGAAATTTGTTTGCCTAATTCTTGTAAAGCATTTAGATTACTGCAAGAGCTTTCGATGCCAACCAAAACGGCAATTTTCCCCATTTGAGGGGCGATTTGGTTGTGAATATAACTTACCACGACACCATTTTTTACTTCTAGATTAGCCATTCTGCGAAATTGAATATTTTCGCCAATAATAGCAATTTGTTCTTTGATGTTTGTATCGGAATCGGTTTTTAATTTTTCAAAATCGTTATAAGTGAGAGCGGTTTTTGATAAAGATAAAACGAACTGTTGAAAAGTTGGATTTTTGGCAACAAAATCGGTTTCGGAATTCACTTCGATAATAACAGCTTTTTTACCATCAACAGCAACTGCTACAACACCTTCGGAAGCAACTCTACTAGTTTTTTTAGAAGCAGAAGATAAGCCTTTTTTTCTGAGCCAATCAACTGATTTTTCAAAATCGGAGTTATTTTCAAGTAAGGCTTTATTGCAATCGGCGATGCCACAACCAGTAGAATCGCGAAGTTTTTTAATAAGTGCAAGATTGTTAGACATAGTTTATTTATTTTCGGTTTTGGGTTTTATTGGTTTTTTATCGGCAAATTTAGGAGTAAAGGAGTTTGGTTTTTTTGGAGCGTTATTTCTGTTGTCATTTCTGTTGTCTGGTTTTTTTGGAGCATTACTTCTGTTGTTTGGTTTGCTTGGTTTTTTATCGGCATCTTTACCTGCTGAATTTGCATTTTCAAATTTACCTTCGGGTTTAACGAATTTTCTTTTGTTGTCAAAAGTTTTAGATGGTTTTTCGTTGTTTTTCTTCACTTCAGAAAGATTTTCTAAAAAGCTTTTTTCAGCTATTTTATTAATATCAAGGCCAGAAGCTAGCATATTTTCTTTTGTGCCAGCAATTACTGCATCAGAAATCAGGCGACAAAATAATTTTATTGATTTAGTAGAATCGTCGTTACCTGGAATTGGATAAGAGATTTTATCGGGGTTGCAGTTGGTATCGATTAAAGCCATAATAGGAATATTGAGTTTTTTAGCTTCGGCAATTGCTAAAGATTCTTTGTTAATATCTATAACTACTACTAAATCTGGATAGCCACCCATATTTTTAATGCCACCGAGATTTTGTTCGAGCTTTATTCTTTGGCGATCAAGAGTGAGTTTTTCTTTTTTGTTAAAACCAATTTCGGTATCTTTGAGTTGATCTTCTACTTTTTTAAGAGTGCGTATAGATTGTGAAATAGTTTTATAGTTAGTAAGCATACCGCCTAACCAACGACTATTTACATAGTATTGACCACAGCGCACAGCAGACTCGGCAACTGCTTCTACTGCTTGTTTTTTAGTGGCAATAAATAAAATTCGACCGTTATTTTTAGCGATTTCTTTGACTGTTTTTAAGCTATTATGAAGCAATTGTGCAGTTTTGTTTAGATCAATAATGCTAATGCCGTTGCGACTAGTATAAATATATTTTGACATTTTTGGGTTTCTTCTCATGGTTTTATGACCAAAATGAAAACCAGCATCGATAAGTTGTTTGATAGAAAATTGAGGCAAAAGTACTTGTTGAATATTTTGCGAAGGGATGTTTTCTGTTGTTGAAGTATCAGGCTCTAAGGTAGACATATTTTTATAATTTGGTTAAGTAAATAAATAACAAAAGTTTAAACTAATTTAAACACCAAATTTTGTTATTTATAAAGTGCCACAAAGCCTTGTTATGCAAGACTAAAATGGTTGTTAAATAAATTTTACATTACAAACATTAAAATAAATTTTGTATGCAAAAGTTTGTTAAAATTAAGTTTTACAAATAATAACAATTAGTTAAAATTTATTATTTATGTTTGTAAAACTGCTAAAATTTTAATTCATAAAAATAAAATTGCAAACTAATTTTTATCTATGCTTACAATTTCTGATATAGAAGTTTATCACCATCATCAAAAAATTTTTAGTCAAGTTGGTTTTAGTTTGCCTTTAGGTTGTTGTTTGCTTATTAAAGGGCCAAACGGTATTGGCAAAACTTCTTTACTTAAAGCTATTGCTGGCATTTGTCAAATAGAAAAAGGCGAAATATTTTGGCAAAAGCAAAATATTAAACAAATATTGCCAAGCTTTCAGCAAGAAATAAAATTTATAGGGCATAAAAATTTTTTTAAATCACAATTTTCGGTGTTAGAAAATTTGCTGTTTTATAGCAAGCTCACTGCTACCGAAATTACTGTGCCTATGGCAATGCATTTTTTTGGTCTTACAGAAATTTGCCATCATAAAATTGGCAAACTTTCTGCAGGTTGGCAACAGAGATGTTTGTTAGCTTTATTGCTTACTTACGATGCCAATTTATGGCTTTTAGATGAGCCAACCAAAAATCTCGATATGGCTGGTAAACAACAGTTAAAAGGCTTAATCAAAACCAAAATTATGCAAAATGGTATAGTGATTATTGCTACTCACACCAATATTTTTGACGACATTGGGCAGAGTTTATTTTTGCACGATTTTATATAGTTTTATAAATATTAGCGACACATACAAGGTGTGGTACCAAGAGATGAATCAGACACATCTCCTGTTGGGGATTCTTCATCATGTTGTTGTTTAAGTTCTTCTTTCGCCAATTGACATGCTAAAATTTTACCAATAACAGCAACTAGCAAACCCGATGAAAAAGAAGCCATAGGAGATGCGTTACCACGAACTTCTGCAACTTCTTTAACAGATAACCCTACGACTGTTTCTGCTACAATATTTGGAACTGCTGTTGTAACTAAATAACGAGCGACATTTTTTGTTAATTCACATATTGTTTGATGTAATATTTCAGGATTTCTGTTGGCTTCTGCAATTATTTTTAGATCTTCTATAGTTAAGTTTTTTACTACAAAATATAATTGCTTAACTAGTTCTTCTTTATTAGTTGGTATTTTAAATGGAGATGTTGCTATATCTTGTATTTCTGTGTCGTTCAATATTAGCGGTATTTCGTCTTGTTGCGAAGAATTTATTCTATCAATTAATGCTTTTATAATAACAGAAGAAATAAATATAGCTCCTGGTATAGTGAGAACATTTTTTATAAAATAAGCTTCAGAGTGAATAAAAAACTCATGAGTTTTTTGTTTAACTGTATCTAATGCTTCTTTTTCAGTTTTGCCTTGTTTTATTAATAGTTCGGTCTCTTCTTTTTGAAATGTTGCAATTTCATCAAGTAATGATTGTTTGCCTAATTTTTCCATAACAACATCAGCTAAACCAATATCAAGCCAAGTTTTTTTCTTCTCTTGTTTTTTGTAATTATCAAGATTTAATTCAATTAGTTGGTCAAGTGAACGATTGTAATGATTTCCATTTAAATATTCTTTTAATATTTCTTGGGTTGTTGCAGGGTTTTGATTAAATACCTTCCTTAATACTGAGGCATTCCATAAAACAATACATAAAGTAGTGCACAAAAGAGGTTTTCTTGTTTGCAAAATATAGACTTCATCTGTTTGTCTAGGCATGTTTAATTGTAATTAATTTTGAGCATAAATTGGAACTGTTGCGCCACAAATTATACGAATTTCCATCTTTAGAGGGGTTGTTACATCCCAAATTGTATTTTACTTTATTTACCATTTTTGGTATAAATTTTACCTAAATTAAAACAAATTGAGTATGCAATAGTCTCTTAGATTGTATCAAAATAAGAAATAGTATTAGTTAATAAATTAATTATATTTACTAAAAAATATTTGTCAATAAAAAATTATATTTTGGGATGTAACAGTCTCATATTATATTGCGGTAATTTTTAACGAATTTTTTTAACATAGCTCAATTTAATGCTTGAAAAAAAAGATTGCTTGACTAAGATTAATAAAAATATTTTTTATGAAACTGTTGTTGCAACATTTTCTTTATAGCATTTTAGCCAAAAAAATGAAACTATTAGCTAAAAAAATGAATTATGTAACTAGTTTCATCTATAAAGTAGAATTTTAACTAATATCAGTATTTAATGAAAATACTATTATTCGACCAATTTTTATTAAGTTATGTCTGATTCAAGCCAAAACAAGAATTCTTACAATCAAACCAAGCGAGATCTTATCAAAAATACCGCTTATATTGCCACAGGTGTAGGTGCAATTTGTGCTTTTTTACCATTTATCGATAGCATGAATCCTTCACAAGATGTGCAGGCTCTTGCTTCAATTGAAGTTGATATTTCGGCAATAAAACAGGGCGAAGAAAAAAAAGTAATGTGGAGAGGTAAGCCAATTTTTATCAAACACCGCACCCCAGAAGAAATAAAACAGGCTACTGATGTTGCTAATTCCGATTTAAAAGATCCTCAGCCAGATTCCGACCGAGTAAAAAAAGGTAAAGAGCAGTGGCTAGTAACTGTTGGTATTTGCACTCATTTAGGTTGTGTGCCAATTGGTGGGCAAGGCGAATATAAAGGCTGGTTTTGTCCTTGTCATGGCTCTCAATACGATACTTCTGGCAGAATACGCAAAGGTCCGGCTCCAAAAAATCTCGAAATTCCTCCTTATGAATTTTTAAACGATACAACTATTAAAATCGGCTAAACATGACTAACCATAACGATCCCAATCAAGAATTAAAAGATTTTCATCAAATCCATCTCGATACTCCGCAAAACCAATCAAAAGCTGTTGCTTGGCTTAATTTGCGTTTGCCAATTTTATCTACTTTAGAAAATACTTTAAAAAAACATCCTTATCCTAAAAACTTAAGTTATTGGTGGAATTTTGGTTCTATTGCTGGTATTGCATTATTAGTTCAGATTTTAAGCGGTTTATTTTTAGCTATGCACTATGTTCCAAACACTAAACTTGCTTTTGATTCAGTTGAGCACATTATGCGCGATGTTAATTACGGCTGGCTTATTCGCTATATCCATGCAGTGGGTGCTTCAATGTTTTTTGTGGCCCTTTATGCTCACATCACTCGAGGGCTTTATTACGGCTCGTATCGATCTCCTAGAGAAGTTTTATGGTGGGTTGGTATTATTATTTTTTTACTTACCATGGCAACTGCTTTTATGGGCTATGTTTTGCCGTGGGGGCAAATGAGCTTTTGGGGGGCAACGGTTATCACTAATCTTTTTTCTGCCATTCCTGTGGTAGGAGAATCTATCGTAAATTGGCTTTGGGGTGGTTATTCGGTTGATAATCCTACTTTAAACAGGTTTTTTGTGCTACATTTTTTAATGCCCTTTGTAATTGTTGGTATTGTGCTTTTACATTTAGTTGCCCTGCATCAAACTGGCTCAAATAATCCAAGTGGTGTGCCAATGAAATCAAAAAAAGACGCTATTTCGTTTCATCCATATTTTACCGTAAAAGATTTAGTTGGTTTTGTAGCTTTTTTCTTGGTTTTTGGTTATTTTTTATTTTTCTACCCAAATGCTTTAGGGCATCCAGATAATTATATTCCTGCAAACCCAATGGTAACACCACCTCACATTGTGCCTGAATGGTATTTCTTGCCTTTTTATGCTATTTTAAGAGCGGTTCCCGATAAACTTGGTGGAGTTTTAATGATGTTTGGAGCAATTCTTTTGTTGTTTTTCTTGCCATATCTCGATAAAAGTCCGGTTCGCTCTGGCGCTTATCGCCCGCTCTTTAAAAAGTTTTTTTATTTATTTATTGTAAACTTTTGTTTGTTAGGTTGGCTTGGTAAATCACCGGCGGAAGGTTGGTATATTTTAGCTTCGCGCCTTTCTACTCTTTATTACTATGCCTATTTTTTGTTGGTTTTGCCTTTATTGCCAAAATTTGAAAAAACTTTACCGCTACCGCAATCAATTGATCATCACTACAAACAAAATCATTAGTTTATGAAATTATTTTATTTTTTGTTTTTATCACTTATTTTGATTTTTAATTTTGCATTTGCTAGCTCTACCTCTTCATCTGTTGCTAACCCAACATATGCTCTTCATCCTAAACAACAAAAATGGAATTTTGATGGTATTTTTGGCAAATTTGATAAAGCATCTGCCCAAAGGGGTTATCAGGTTTATAAAGAAGTTTGCTCGGCTTGCCATGGTTTAAAATTGCTTTCTTATCGCAACCTTGCCACTATTGGCTTTAGTGAATCTGAAATTAAACAAATAGCTTCCGAATATTTAGTTTCTGATGGTCCAAATGATGATGGCGAAATGTTTGAAAGAGCTGGCTTGCCTTCTGATAAAATAATGGGCCCATATGCAAATGAACAAGCAGCAAGATCTGCTAATGGCGGCGCTTATCCGCCCGATCTTTCGCTTATTATTAAAGCCAGACATGATGGAGCAAACTATGTTTATTCGTTACTCACTGGTTATCAACAAGTGCCAGATGGTTTTGAGCTTGCTTCTGGTAAAAATTATCATCCTTATTTTGAGGGTAGGCAAATTGCTATGCCAGCACCTTTGGTTGAAGATGGGCAAATCGAATACAAAGATGACACCTATGCCACTAAAGAACAAATGGCTATTGATGTGGTTAATTTTTTGCAGTTTGCGGCCGAACCAGAAACTGAACACCGAAAAAAAATGGGAGTTCGCTCTATGTTTTTCTTGCTCATCCTTTTTGTTTTATTATTAATTGCCAAAAAAGCTGTTTGGCGCAATGTTAAATAACCATGACTTTTCAATTTAATACTCAAAACACCATTAAAGTTACCGAAATTTTGGCAAAATATCCAGCAGAACGAAAAAAATCTGCCATTATGCCTTTGCTTGATTTAGCTCAACGTCAAAATAATAATTGGGTTTCAAAAGATATTATTTTTTGTGTTGCTAATTTGGTTGAAGTGCCAGAAATCAGGGTTTATGAGGTAGCGAGTTTTTATACTATGTATAATTTAAAACCTGTTGGCAAATATTTATTGCAGTTTTGCAAAACCACCCCTTGCATGTTAAGAGGCACCGATCAAATTATTGCTGATTGTAAAGCTAAATTAGGTATTGATATCGATCAAACAACTATTGATAGTTTATTTACCATCAAAGAAGTAGAATGTTTAGGAGCTTGTGTGAATGCTCCTGTGGTGCAGATAAACGACGATTATTGCGAAAATTTAACTTCTGAAAAATTTTTGCAAATACTTACTGATTTACAAAATGGGGCTTCTTTTCCAATAAAATCTTAACAATTCTATGGCCGGACACTCGCAATTTGCCAATATCAAACATCGCAAAGGGGCACAAGATATAAAAAAGGCAAAAATTTTCAATAAATTAATTCGAGAAATCACTGTTTCTGCCAAAGCTGGTCAGCCAGATCCTAATTTTAATGCGCGTCTACGCAATGCTATTATTGAAGCTCGAAATAATAATATGCCTAAAGATCGCATAGATGCTGCTATTAAAAAAGTAGTGATGGGCACCGACACTTCAAACTTTGAAGAAATATGCTATGAAGGTTATGCCATAGGTGGAGTAGCAGTTATTGTTGAAGCCCTTACTGATAACCGCAATCGCACTGCTAGTGAGGTTCGGAGTATTTTTACCAAAATGGGCGGAAACCTTGGCGAA
>CANEUR010000028.1 GCA_947441875.1 Rickettsiales bacterium
CTACAAAATGGAGTTTACCAATAGTGTGTAATGGAATCGATTCTCTAACTACTAACGGTAATGTTTCATACACAGGCAGTTCTTCTGGAGTATTTACTTCTGGGCAGTCTCTTACTTGTGATAATGGCTATAATGGCACCATCACTGTCAACTGCCCTACTTATGGCGGAACCGCAATTGTAAATGGTAGTTGCACTATCAACACATGCGCCCCTCTTGCCAATAGCAATTATTCTGCCACAAGAGTTAATTATGGAATTACAGCCACTTGTAATGGAGATTTAGGTTTTGGATCTAGCACTAGTGGATCTCATCCATTTTGCCGAGCAAATGGCACTTGGAGTGCATATTGTCAAGTAAATCTATGTTCTGTAAATACTGGAGTTGCTGGCTATGATTATACTAAAATTGGCGGAATGGTTCCTTATGGAGGAAATAGAGCAGGAAATAGCAATGCAGGAAATGACATGTGGTTATTCGGTGGCTCACAACATTGTTTAGCTGGTTATACTGGCTACGGAGGAGATAATCAAGCTGTTTACATCTGCAATAATAAAAATTCAGATGGCACTATTGTTGCCATAAACCCTGGCGGTTGTATTATAAACACCTGCACTGTTGCTGCAACTACTGGATATATTTATTCTACCAACAATGTTAATCACGGATCAGGTTCAATAACTGGCGCAAGTTGTGCTAGTGGTTATAGCGGAACACCTACTGTAAGTTATACTTGCAATAATACTACTACAAATAATGCTCCAACCCCTGCCACAATTACTGCTAGTGGTTGCTATCAAACATGTAATGCATACTCTACATCATCATTATCATCTTCTTGCCCGTTTAACACTGCAACAGAAAAATTCATTATTCCTGCAATTGGCACTGATGGTGCAAATGTTGCTAGCTGGACAAATTCAAACAGCACAAGAACATTAAGCGCAAGAAACTCGCCTCCAAAATATGTTAATAATATTTTTGGGTCTTCTCCTGCATTATTATTTGATACAACTGATGATTGTTTGCAAAATATAGCAAATTATAACACTTATAAAAATAATTTTACAGTAATAATTTATGCCAAACCTAACGGCACCACAACAACTCATGCCCAATCTACTACTGGAGCTGGAGCTTGCTGTAACGATAATTCTAAGTATCTAATTTACCCAGAATGGGGAACTGCCCATGGTAATAATTATGCAGGAGTTGGTGTGAATGTTGGCACAAATGCAGTAGAAATAGTGCAACATGCAGGAGGTTATATGCCAGCAGTTCTTAGTATGGTTCTTACAACTGCCGAACAAGCAAATTATATAAATGGCATGATAATAACCGTTCGTTATACTAATAAAATACCTTATTTAAAAATCAGCGATATTTATGGAGGAAATATTAAAACACAAACCAGAAGTGATAATAACACTAACTATGATTTTTATTTACCTTACGGTATCAGTTGCGGTTCACATGCTAATTATTGGAATTACGATTATTATCGAGGTTATGTTGGTAATATTTATTACTATAACTCTGCCCTAAGTGATTTCGATCTTAACAATGTTACATTTAATAATTGCGCCAATAATGCTACAATTATCAACTGGAATGCTTATCAATTATCCTCTGGCACTTCTTTATCACTTATTCACAACGGCACCACACCAAGTGTAGCTAATGGTATTTCTTGTGCCACTGGCTATAACGGAAACCCAACTTATACTTGTAACAACGGCAATCTTATCTTGAGTGGATGCCAGATAAACCAATGCACTATTCCTTTCCCTATGATAAATGGATACTCCTATTCAGCAAACAATGTCAACTATAATGGCAACAATGATACATTAATAGGTAATTCTTTTTGCACAAAAGCTTTTAGTGGATATTCTGATAGTTCTGGCTCTTTTATAGGAGCAAGTGTAACTTATAAATGCAACAACACAAACACTAACTCAAACACAATTCCAGCCACAATTAATGCCACTGGTTGCTTTGCTCCTTGCCTAATCAACATTAACAACGCTACCGCATCATCATCATTTACACTTAATTCGGGAGCAATTGTTTGGCTTCACGGCACAACTACCACTTGCAATGCTGGCTATACTTCAAGCAGTGGAGCAAACCCTATTTGTAATAATGGCACTTGGAGTGGTAGTTGTGTGCTTTTTTAATACCTAAACAAGTGTAAATATAGCAAAAATTAAGGGACAATGTCTTTGATTATTTAAAGATAGGAATTGTTATTATTATGGAACTCTGTTGCATCACTAATTATTTTTGCTATGGTTTCCATGTAGAAATTTTAGCTATTTTTAGCTTCATATTAAAAATATAGTGCAAAAGTCTCTTTATCTATCAATTTTTAAATTCAATATCTTTGATTTCGTTTTTCGTAAAACCTAGGGCAACAAGATAAGTTTCAGAAGAATCTGACCTTGATGATTTTGGTTTAAAATATTTAACTTGTTTAAATTTTTGTTTGAGTTGCTGTAAAATAAGCTCAGAACTGCTTCCTTGAAAAATTTTACTTACCAAGCAACCGCCGTTTTTTAAGATTTTATCAGCTATCGCTAAAACATCTTCTAATAAATCGATAATTTGCAAGTGATCAACAATTTTATTACCTGTGGTATTAGAAGCCATATCGCTTAATAAAACATTGCAATAAGGTTTTTTGTTAATTTGTAGCAACAATTCGCTAATTTTTACAAAAGTTTCTTCTGCTAAAAAATTGTTTTGCAAAAAATACACACCTGCAATTGGTGGCATTTCTAGTAAATCAATGGCAACTACCTTATTTGCACCAACTTTTTGCACTGCATATTGGCTCCAGCCACCCGGTGCCGATCCTAGATCAACCACACTAAAATTTTTTTTAAAAATTTTAAATTTTTCATCGATTTCAATAATTTTAAAAGCCGCTCGAGATCGCCAACCTTCTTGTTTTGCCTTTTCAACAAAAGGATCATTTAACTGCCTAGTAAGCCATTTTTTAGAAGATTTAGTAAATTTATGGCTATTTTTTAGGTTTTGAAATTTTTGAGGCATAACAAGTTATTGAGTAATTTATTGGCAAAAATAATTTGTGCCAAATTATAAACAGCTAAAGATAAAATTATAATTAATATCGTTTGAGAATGGATGTTTTCTATCAATAAAAACCAGCTGGCTAAAAAAGAAAAGGTAATAGGTAAAAAAGTGAGTTGACTAATTAGAAAGAAAAAAATAATTTTCAAAAAAATATGATTTTTTAAGAAATTTAACTGCCAAATTTTGGTGGCTTTTGCATTTTTTTGCAAGATATCGCTAAATAAAAAAATGATAAAATTTACAAAAAACAAATGCAATAACCAAAACAAAAAACTATTGTAATTTAAGTTGTATTGATTTAAACCAAGTAAAATAATTAAAAAACCAACAGTTGCCAAGCTTAATAATAAAGATATTAATTTTAGATGCTGTGTTTTTACCGATAAAAAAGAGCTATAAAAAATTAAAATAGAACCTAGAAATATCAGAAAAATGTCAAAATACGATTGTAAAAAATGATTTCCAAACACATTGTTAATGATTTTATCAGATAAAAAAATTGCCAACAAGGTTTTGATAAAAACACCTTCTATTAAAAATATTTTACTTAATAAACTTTTGGTTTTTAATTTATAAAAATATTGCCAAAATGGTAAAAATTTAATAATTATGGCAAAAATAAAAATGGTAAATAATAAATTAGCAAGCCAAGTTTTGTGAGAGAACTGAAAGTTTTGCCAATAGTTAGCGATGTTAAAATCGTTAAAAATAATAAACATTAATAAAAAAGCAAATAACAACAAAATTGAACTAGCCACATTAAAACAATAATTATAAAAATTAAATTGTTTAATTTGCTTGCTGTTGTCAAAAGATATAATTGCTAAACAACCCAAACTATAAACCTCGATAAATAAATATAATTTTAGTAGATGCTGAGTGGTTATGATACCTATAATATTAAAAAAATTCATCAATATTAAGGAGTAAAAAATTGATTGTTGTTTTTCTGATAAATTTTTATAAATATTGTGGCGATAAAATAATAAAATTACTAAAAAAATAGTGGCAATAATGAGTAAAAAAATAATATTGATGGAGTTAAGATTGCTTAAATAATAAGGCTCTAGTAACTGAAAACTATTTTGAGATATCAAAAAAAACAAAAAAAATACTCCAATAGCCAACAAAATAATAGAAAAACAAACAACAGTAATATAAAAAGCAATGCTACGATAAGTAAAAAGCAAACAAAACATAGAGCCAACCAAAGGAAGATAGCAAAGGCAATATAATAATTGCTGTAAATTAATTGGCGACATTAAGCTTTTTTAATTAACTTTTTGTTTACACATTAATTCGATAAACTGTTCAAACAAATAAAAACTATCGCTAGGACCAGGAGAGCTTTCGGGATGATACTGCACTGAAAATGCTGGATTATTGATTAGCTCTATACCCTCTATGGTGTGATCGAATAACGAAATATGGCTAATTTTTACATTGCTTGGCAAAGAATTAGAATCAACACAAAAACCATGATTTTGACTAGTAATTTCAACTTTATTATTTTTGAGATTTTTTACCGGGTGATTCGCTCCTCGATGGCCTTGAGCCATTTTGATAGTTTTTGCACCAGATGCTAAAGCTAATAATTGATGTCCTAAACAAATACCAAAAAGTGGAATATTATTTTTTAAAATCTCTTGAATTACTGGCAGAGCATATTCTGCGGTTGCCTGAGGATCGCCAGGGCCGTTTGATAAAAATACTCCGCTTGGATTATGGCTGATAATTTCGGAAAAACTAGCATTAGCAGCAACCACCACAACCTCGCAGTTTAATTGAGTGAGGCATCGTAAAATATTTAGTTTTGCCCCATAATCGATAGCAACTACTTTGTGTTTCATTGCATTAATAACCTGATATTGATTATTAGCTTGCAACCAAGCCCCTTGTTGGTTCCATTGATAAGTGGTTTTTTGGCTAGCTTGCAATGCTAATTCTGCATTTGTAAGATCGCCAGCTTGTTGAAGCTGTAAAATAATTGATGAAATATTGTTGTCTGCTAAATTTTCGGTGTAACAAATTGCAACAGTACTGGCTTTTTCTTGCCTGATTTTTTGAGTAATAGCTCGAGTATCAACTCCGCTAATGCCTGTAAGGTTTTGATCAATTAACCAAGTGTTTAAATGTTGTTGTGAACGGTAATTAGAGGGGTTGGTGATTGGCTGATTAATAATCAAACCTTTTGCCATTGTTTTTTTACCTTCAATATCGCACAGGTTAGTTCCAACATTGCCAATATGCGGAAAAGTAAAGTTAATTATTTGCCCAGCATAAGAAGGATCGGTGAGAATTTCTTGATAACCAGTGACAGAGGTATTAAAACATATTTCGCCAAAAACAGTGCCTAAAGCACCAATGCCAAAACCATAAAAAATAGTGCCATCTTTAAAAACTAAGCAAGTATTTTTCACAAGATTTTTTTGCGAATTTTTATTTTGTTGCAAACCAAAAACATTTTGCATAATAGATTTATTAATGTTAAAAGTATTTTTGATAATTTTAACAACAAAAACTAAAATCTGCAACAATTAAAATTATATTTTATAAAACTGTTGCATCGGCAATTTGGGATGCAACGGTTCGAATTAATTTTTTAGCAAAATACTGATGCTTTGTATAAAATTGTCAATGGTAGTATTTTTTTGCTCTGCACTACCTAAGGTGCGAATAGTGATAGTTTTTGTTTCTTGCTCTTTTGCCCCAACAATAATAATAAAAGGAATTTTTTGTAAAGAATGCTCACGAATTTTATAAGTAATTTTTTCGGCAGAATAATCGTATTCAGCCCTAATATTTACTTGCTTTAATTGCTTTACTACACTTAAAGCATAATCATCGTAAATATTTGAAATGGTAGCAACTACAACTTGGGTTGGAGCAAGCCACACAGGCAATTTTCCTGCATAGTTTTCGATTAAAATACCAATAAATCGCTCTAAACTGCCTAAAATAGCTCTGTGCAACATCACAGGCCTTTTTTTACTGCCACAAGAAGCTATATAAGAAACATCTAGCCTTTCTGGTAAAACAAAATCAACTTGTAAAGTGCCACACTGCCAGTGTCTTTTTAAAGCATCAACCAAAGTAAATTCTAGTTTAGGACCATAAAAAGCACCCTCGCCAGGGTTAAGTTCGTATTGTAAACCAGTGGCTTCTATAGCATTTTTTAAGGCACTTTCGGCTTTGTCCCAAACTAAATCAGAGCCAGCTCGAACCTCTGGTCGGGTAGAAAATTTTACTAAAATTTCGTGAAAGCCAAAATCGGCATAAACTTCTTGCAATAAATGGCAAAAAGCAATTGTTTCGTTATTTATTTGATGTTCTTCGCAAAAAATATGAGCATCATCTTGAGTAAAAGAGCGCACTCTCATAATTCCATGTAAAGATCCAGAAGGCTCGTTTCTATGACAACAGCCAAATTCGGCCATTCGCAAAGGTAATTGTCGGTAAGATTTTAGCTCTTGATTAAAAATTTGCACATGACCAGGGCAATTCATGGGCTTAACAGCAAGTAGCCGATTTTCACTTTCGGCGATAAACATATTTTCTTTAAATTTACTCCAATGACCAGATTTTTCCCAAAGATTTTTATCGATTAATTGAGGAGTTTTTACTTCAATATAACCATGTTGCTGAGTTTTTCTTCGGATGTAATTTTCAATTTCACGATAAATGATATAGCCTTTATGATGCCAAAACACCGAACCTGTAGCCTCTTCTTGCATATGAAACCAACCTAATTGTTTGCCGATTTTACGATGATCTCTTTTTTCTGCCTCTTCAATTAAATGTAGGTAATCAGCAAGTTCGTTAGCACTAGACCAAGCGGTGCCATAGATTCTTTGAAGCATTGTATTGGCAGAATCGCCACGCCAATAAGCTCCAGCAAGCTTGGTGAGTTTAAAGTGCTTTAAATAACCCAAAGATGGAGCATGTGGACCTCTGCATAAATCGGTAAAATTACCATGGCTATATAAAGTGATAGCTTCGTTTTTTGGAATAGATTCAATAATTTCAACCTTGTAATTTTCATTTATATTAGCAAAAAACTCTTTTGCCTGAGCAGGTAAAAGAGTTTTTAGTAAAGTTGCCTCTTTTCTTTTAACAATTTCATGCATTTTGTTTTCAATTATGGCTAAATCTTGCAAATGAAAAGGTTGAGACTTGGCAAAATCGTAATAAAAGCCATTTTCAATTACTGGACCAATAGTAACTGCAACCTCTGGAAATAATTCTTTCACTGCGCAAGCTAATAAATGAGCGGTGTCGTGCCTAATAATTTCAAGAGCTATTTTACCAGATTTGGTGGTAATAATTTCAATTTTGGCATCTTGTGTAATTGGCAAAGCTAAATCAGATAAAACATTATCAACTTTAATTGCTAAGCTATCTTTTGCCAAAGAAACAGATATTGATTTGGCAACCTCTATGCCTGTAATATTTTTTGGAAAACAACGAATATTACCATCTGGTAGAGTGAGCGATATTTGGTTTTGAGACATATAGACATAAGATTTATTAAATATCGAAAAATGAAAGAGGTTTAACAGGAAATGGATTTCTTTCTGGTTTAATTTCGATAATATTTTTCTTTTTTCTTCTCCTTCTTCTGTCGCGCTTTACTTTACGAATTTTTGCAGAATCAAGGATTAAACGAGATTTTATGTAACTATCTACAACAATATTGAATTCTTCGAGTTGATCTTTAAAAAAATGGTCGGCCTCAGAAATAACTTGATAAGAAACATCTGCCATATTTCGAGCAGAAAGTTTTTCAGATAAACGCAGACTATCTTGCTCTTTTGAAATTTCATCTTTTTCACCTTGCACAATCAAACCAGAAGAGGAGCAAGGAACGATAAAATTAAAATCGTATTTACTTGCTGGAGGGGCAACTAAAATGTAGTTTTCAATATCTGGTCTTCTCATTACGGTTTGCAGGGCTATCCAAGAACCAAAAGAAAAGCCTGCTAACCAAAATTCGGTTGCATCCATGTTTTGATCGTGTAGCCAATTTATTGTAGAAGTAACATCGAGTAGTTCGCCTATGCCGTTATCAAAATCACCTTCTGATTTACCAACACCACGAAAATTAATTCTTAAAACCGAAAAACCATTATTGGCAAAGTTTTTAAAAAGATTATAAGTTACTTTATTATTCATGGTTCCGCCATATAAAGGATGCGGATGTAAAACGAGAGCCACAGGAGCCTTAGGATTAGGGTTTTTATGATATTTTCCCTCAATTCTACCAGCAGGACCTTTAATAATAATTTCTGACATCAGAAAAATTTCAGAAAAATTTATTCAGCAATATTTGGGATATTTTTCCATTGCATTGGCAAGCCTAAAACATCAAGAACTAATTCGGTTGAGTTAACATATTTTGCCGACATATAATTGCCATGACCTATATGATTTCCTTTGTAATAAACTGGCTCAATTTCTTTGCCTAGAAACTTTCTTTTTTTAATAACTTTACGATTTTTAGGATTATTCTTAGTGCCCATATTTGATTAAAAAAAATTAAAACATACCAAAATTTAATTGGTAAAAAAAGACCATTGCATGTAAGATTATTTAGGATGCAACAATTTCTTCAAACATCATTTTAAAAAAAACATATAAATTGTCAATTGTTTTTTAAAAAATAACTTGTTACAATTCATTTTTTTATTTAACAATTTCTTTTTATGACGGAATTTAAATCTTTACAACAAGTAAATGTATTTCAAAAAAATGTTTTAGTAAGGGTTGATCTTAATGTGCCTATGATTAATCAAGAAATTACCGATGATACTAGAATTCAAGCCATTTTACCCACTATAAAACACCTAATGAAAAATGAGGCAAAAGTTATTTTAATTTCGCATTTTGGTAGGCCAGAAGGTGTTGTTAATAACGATATGTCTTTAAAACCAGTAGCAAAATATTTGTCTAAATTATTAGATGTTAAAATTAATTTTGCCCCAGATTGCATAGGTGAAGTAGCAAAAAAAGCTGTGGAAGAAACCGTTTTTGGTTCGGTGATATTATTAGAAAATCTCAGATTTCACAAGCAAGAAACCAAAGCTGATATCGATTTTGCCAAAAAATTAGCTAGTCTTGCCGATATTTATGTAAATGATACTTTTTCTTCTTCGCATCGAGCTCATTCTTCTATAACAACCATCACTCAATTTTTGCCATCTTTTGCAGGATTTCTTATGCAATATGAGTTAGAAAATTTACATAATTTATTGCAAAACCCACAACAACCAATGTTAGCAATAGTTGGTGGGGCAAAAGTTTCAACTAAAATTGATTTACTCACCTCTTTAAGTAAAAAAGCAACTGCAATTTTAGTTGGTGGCGGCATGGCTAACACTTTTTTATTTGCTTTAGGGTATCAAGTTGGCAAATCTCTTTGCGAAAAAGATTTTACTCAAACTGCTTTAAATATCATACAAGAAGCCAAAAAAAATAAATGC
>CANEUR010000029.1 GCA_947441875.1 Rickettsiales bacterium
TGGGGGAATTTATAGTCAAGCTGGAACTCCAAGCATCTTTTTAAGTTGTGTTCTGCTATTTTAACATGGGGGAATTTATAGTCAAGCTGGAACTCTACTTTATCTTTTAACTCGCAGTATGTAATTTTAACATGGGGGAATTTATAGTCAAGCTGGAACATGTAACTGGTTTAATTCGGGACATGATTTATTTTAACATGGGGGAATTTATAGTCAAGCTGGAACAGATACTACAAGCAATAAGATTGAAAAAGATTTTAACATGGGGGAATTTATAGTCAAGCTGGAACAAAATTGTTATGAGTTTTATAATAGCTTATATTTTAACATGGGGGAATTTATAGTCAAGCTGGAACTCATCAAGCTGGGTAAGTCTATCATAATCAAATTTTAACATGGGGGAATTTATAGTCAAGCTGGAATGCTTGTGATACAACATTCCCTTAATAAAAAGATTGTGTTTGGAATGTAAAATTGCTATAAACTAAATTTTTGTAATTTTTGCAATACTAATTGGGCTTTTTTATTATCTAAACTTTCGGTAACGATTTCTTTTGCTTCTTGAAAATTTAGTTTTGGCTTAATTACTTGCAAAGCATAAATAGAATTTAGCACTACAATATCGCGATAAGCAGAATGTTCGCCAGCAAGCAATTTTAATAAAGCAGAGGCATTATAAACAGGATCTTTTCCTTGTATTTGTGAAATATCAACCAGATTAAAACCAAGATCTTGTGGCTGAATAATTTGGCAAGGTAAAATATGAGGTTTTTGATATTGCCATAAAAAAGAATGGCAAGTTGTACTGATTTCATCAAGACCATTAGTTGCAGAAACTATACTTACCACTTGATGTTGCTGATTATTAGCGATAACTTGTAGCATTTTATGGGCGATACTATGTTTTGCAACTCCAATTAGTTGATAAGCTGGTTGTAAAGGGTTAAGCAGTGGGCCTAAAAAATTAAAAATGGTGGGCTGATTAATTTCGGCTCGAACATCGGCGATTTTAGCTAAAATTGGATGAAAATAAGGGGCATAAACAAAGCATAAGTTAGTTTCAAGTAGCATTTCTTCGATAATGTGTGAGGAGGTGGTAAATGATAACTTTAGTTGTGAAAAAATATCTGCTGAACCGCTTTTTGAAGAAATAGCTTTATTGCCGTGTTTGGCAACTTTAATGCCTGTTCCGGCTAACACAAAAGCTACTGCGGTAGAAATGTTTAAAGTGTTTAGTTTGTCGCCTCCTGTGCCACAAATATCGATTAGTTGGCTTGCAAGTTGCCGATTTATTTGAGGCTTAATAGCTTGCTTTTGCAACGAATTAATAGCACCAGATATTGCATTTACTGGTAAATCAGCTAAATTAAGATTTAATAAAAAATCGGTTATTTGAGCTTTAGTGTATCGATTATTAAAAATATCATCAAAAATTTTAACAAACTGTTCGGTGGTAATATTGTTAATATTGAGGTAATTTTGAAGAATAGACATTTAGCAAAATTATTTTTTAACCATGGAAATAAAGTTTTTAATAATTTGCAAGCCATTTTCAGTGGCGATAGATTCTGGATGAAACTGCACTCCGTAAATTTTTTTTTCATCATCGGCAATTGCCATAATAGTTTCTTCGGCAGTATGAGCGATAATTTTTAGATTACTTGGGCAAGATGCTGATTCGATAATTAAAGAATGATAGCGAGTAGCGGAAAAAGGGTAGGGCATATCAAAGAAAAGCGGATGTTTATTATGATAGATATTGCTTACTTTGCCATGCATTGGTTGGTGTTTTATGATTTTGCCGCCAAAAGCCTGCCCAATAGTTTGATGACCGAGGCAAACTCCAAAAATTGGTATTTTTCCTGCAAAGTTTTTTATTGTGTCAAGGCAAATTCCAGCTTCGTTGGGAGTGCATGGGCCAGGCGATAAAATGATTGCCGAAGGATTTATTTTATTGATTTCGGCTATGCTGATTTTATCATTGCGTACAACCTCAACTGTTTTTATGCCTGATTGCAAAAAATAATGGTAGAGATTGTAAGTAAAACTATCGTAATTATCGATTAATAAAAACATATTAGTTTAAGTTAGAGTTTTGCTCGATTGCCAAAGCAATATTAAAAGCGGTTTGCTCATCGAAATGAGAAGTGATAATTTGTAAGCCAAGCGGTAAATTGTTGCTATCTAAACCAGCGGGCACTGATATAGCAGGTAAGCCAGCCAAATTTGCAGGAACGGTAAAAATATCGTTGAGATAAATTTGGATAGGATCAAAATTAGCCATATCGCTAAAGCTAAAAGCCGGATTTGGTGTAGATGGCGTTAAGATGGCATCTACTTTAGTAAAAGCTTGTAAAAAATCTTGCAAAATTAACCGACGCACTTGTTGTGCTTTTTTATAGTAAGCATCGTAATAACCAGAAGAAAGAGCGAAAGTGCCAATAATGATTCGTTTTTTTACTTCATGGCCAAAGCCTTCGGCTCTAGAGTGTTTGTAGAGTTCATCAAGTGAGATATTGGTTTTGTTGGTTCTATGGCCATAGCGAACACCATCAAATCGTGCTAAATTTGAAGAACATTCGGCGGGGGCTATAACATAATAAACGGCTGCCGCATAAGCAGTGTGAGGAAGGGAAATATCAATAATTTCTGCTCCGTTATTTTTAACAATTTCAATGCCTTTTTGCCATAATTTTTCGATTTCGGTAGGTAGATTATTTAGGCGATATTCTTTAGGAATGCCAATTTTTTTGCCAGATAAATTAGCATTTAGCAAAGATTCAAAATTTGGCACTGCAATATTTACAGAGGTGGAATCTTTACTATCAAAACCAGAGATAATTCTCTGTACCAAAGCGGCATCATAAACATTTTTAGCAAAAATACCGGCTTGATCAAGTGAGCTAGCAAAAGCTATCATGCCATAGCGAGAGCATCGACCATAAGTTGGCTTGATGCCTACAATGTTGGTAAAAGAAGCGGGTTGACGAATAGAGCCCCCAGTATCAGAGCCAGTTGCTGCTAAACATAAATTGGCCGCAACTGCACAAGCCGAACCGCCAGAAGAACCGCCAGCGGTAAGGGGTTGGTTAGGATCTTGTTTGGAGCGATAAGGATTGATAGTTTTGCCAAAATAAGAAGTGGTGGTGGTTGAGCCCATGGCAAATTCATCGAGATTGGTTTTGCCTAAAAAAATTGCTCCAGCATCAAGAAGTTTTTGAGTTACACTTGATTCGTAAGGAGGAATAAAATTTTCAAGCATTTTTGAACCGCAAGTGGTTTTTAAGTTTTTGGTGCAGAATAAATCTTTGATGGCAACAGGAATTCCTTGTAGTGGCAAGGCTTGTTGTTTGTTGATTTTTTCATCGGCTAATTTTGCGTGTTTTAAGCTTTCTTCAAAATTAGTGGTGATATAGGCATTAAGATGGGTGTTATTTTCGATGTTTTTAATGTAGGCAGAAACAACCTCTGTTGCTGAGAATTGTTTGTTTTTAAGACCTGAAATAGTTTGTTGCAAGGTGAGTTTAGTAATATCGCTCATAGTAAATAAGATTATTTTTCAAAATTTTCGGTTAATAATTTTTCGGCCCTCATTAAAACTTTTTCAGCGGTGATTTTGGCTGTTTTAATCTCGGCTAAGGTAGTTGGTTTTTGTGTTCCATCGGCAGAAATAATGCTGGTTTTATTGGCAGAGGCTTGCATTATTTGTAACATTTTTTGTTCGAGGTTGTTAATATTTTGTATTTCGGATGATTTTATTTGGGGATTGTTGGTAAATTCTTGGCGAAGTTGAGCGATAATTGCTTTGCCATCAGGGCAAGAAGACACAACTGAAGATAAATAAGATTCTTCGGCACATTGCCAAATTTTTTGATTAATTAATACAATGGCAAGAAAAATTCTTTTTGCCTGCTGTATGATAGGCTTTCTTTCTTGAGGAGTGGTTGCTCCAATTTTTTGCCAAAATAAATTATATTCATTTAAATCAACCGCCCGATCGCTAACCATTATTTCGGCTAAAATTAACGAAGGTGGCGAATTAATTTGTGAAAAAACTAAATTTGGCAACAAAAAAAGCAATAAGCTAAAAACAATTTGTTTCATAAAGGGTAAATTTTACTAATTATGCTTTGTAAATTTTCTTGTAGGCAATCAAAAGAAAACCTACTATAAAGCCTATTTTTACTATTAAAAACCAAATCTTGTAGTAATTTTGGATTTTCTAGTAAAGAAATAATATGTTGGCTAAATTGTAATGCAATGGGTTTATTAAAATCAACAAATAAAGCAGATTGTTTATCAAAAATAGTATTGGCACCATCGGTGTTGGTAGTAATAACTGGCTTGCCATATTTTATTGCTTCTAGCATTACTAAACCAAAGGTTTCTCGAATTGAAGGCATTAAAAAAATATCGATACTAGAAAAAAAATCGTTAGGTTTGCACCAATCTAAAAAAAGTACTTGCTTCTCTACATTTAAATTTTTAGCTAATTGTTGGAGTTTCGATTTTTCAGAGCCGCTACCTGCAATATGTAGTAAAAATTTTTTTTGTGGATAATTTATTTGAAGATTTTGCAGAGTTTCTATGGTAATAGTAATATTTTTTTCAAGGCAGAGTCGAGTCATGGTGCCAAGTATGATGGTGTTTTTATTAACTAAATTAGGATCTTGCCACTGATAATGATGGTTGCTTAAATCAAGCGCATTAGGCATAATAAAGCTGTTATTTGCAGTTCGATTGGCATCGATGGTTTTAAAAAAAATTTGTTTATTTACTGAAAAAATAAAATCGGCAACTAATGATCGCTTGATGTTATAGCTATGATTAACGGCAAGCAAAAATATTTTTTTAGTTTTGATGGTGGCAATAGCTTTATAAGCAATAGAAATAGCTTTACTATTATGAGCGATAACAATTTTAACATTTTGTTTTAGTAAGAATTTTCTTAAGCTTAAAATTAAGAATAAATCATAGTAGCCAAAGCGATGTTTGGCTTTTTTAATCGCAATATTAAAAGTGGAAAGTTGCGAAAAATAAGGAGCATCATTTCGAACAAAAGCACAAACAGGATAGTTAAGTTTTTGCAGTATTTTTATGTAATCGATAAAAACCTGCTCGGCGCCGCCATTTTGTGAAGTGAGAATGATATTGGCGATAGTCATTTTATTTTTCTAACAGACATTCTTGATAAAATTGCCAAGTTTTATCACACATTAATTTATTAGAAAAATTTTGCTGAATATGGATTCTGCCAGCACTACCGATTTTATCAATCTCTTCTTTTGGCATTTCAAGTAGTTTATCGATAATACTGGCAAGTTGTGAAACATTATTTGGTTCAACCAAAAAACCAGTTTGATTATCAATGATAGTTTCAAGAGAACCACCGATGTTGGTTGCTATAATTGGTTTTGCCGAAGCTTGTGCCTCGATAGCAACTCTACCAAAAGCCTCAGATCTTATACTTGGGGCAACCACAAAATGAGCAAGTTGATAAGCAACAGACATATCTTTGCAAACACCTACCAAGCAAACTTTACCAGCTAGATTTTTTTCGATGATTTTATATTCGAGTTTATCGCGAAATTTTTCATGCCCGTGAGCAGAGCCAACCAGCACACAGAAAAAATCGTTTTTAACCTGCAATAAAGCATCTAGCAAAAAATCGTGACCTTTCCAAGAGGTAATTCGAGCAGGCATTAAGATAATTTTTTTATCTTCGGGTAAATTCCATTTTTTAATGAGATCGATAATGCGATTTTTAGAAACTTTAGCAGGGTTAAAATAATCGAGATCGGCTCCTCTTTGAATAACTGTGATTTTGTGGGCTAAACTAGAATTGTAGTTTTGTAAAATATAACTTTTGATGCAATTTGAAACAGCAATAATTTTATGAGCTTGCAACATAATGGCATTATATTTTTTTTTCAATGAAAATAGTTGCCAAAACAAAAAGTGTAAAGAATAAAAACCATGCACGGTAGAAACTAATTTAGTTTTAGTTTTTTTGCAAGCATAATAAGCGCTCCACATTGGAGCTCTAGAACGAACATGAACAATATCAACTTGATGTTCTTTGATGATGTTGATGATTTTTTGGTAATTTTTAAACAATTGAAATGGATTTTTACTGTTTAAATTTAATTTGATATGCAGAATTTTTTCTTCTTGTAGTTCGTAGCATAAAATACCACCTGCAGAGGCAACAATTGGAGTTGCTTGATTTTTTTTAAGATGTTTGGCTATGTCAATAACCCCTCTTTCAACTCCGCCATTTTCAAGGGCAGGAAGTATTTGTAAAATAACAGGTGAATTTTGAGACATAATTTCTAGCAAATAATGGTTTCGTTGCGATGTGGGCCAGTAGAAATTATGCTAATTTTGATGTTGCATAATTTTTGTAAGGCAGAAATATAATTTTTGGCCTGTATTGGTAAATTGGCAAATTGAGTAATGCCTTTGATAGGCTGTTGCCAACCTACAAACTCTTGATAAATCGGTTCTATTTTTGACCATAAACTAGGATTTTGTGGCAAGTAATCGTAGTGTTTTCCATCAATATTATAGCCAATTGCAACTTTAATGGTGGCTAGCTTATCTAAGACATCGAGTTTGGTAAGGGCAACTTCGCTTACCGACGAAAGCTGTAGGGCTTGCTTGATTGATGCTACATCAAACCAACCACATCGGCGTTTTCTGCCAGTAACTGTGCCAAATTCATGACCTTCTTGTCTTAAAAAATCGCCTGTTTCGTTGTTTAATTCGCTGGGAAAAGGACCAAAACCAACTCGAGTGGTGTAGGCTTTGATTACTCCTAGAGTTTTGCCAACACTATTTAAACCCAAGCATGAGCCTAAGGTAATTTGCCCTGCCATGGTATTGCTTGAAGTAACAAAAGGATAGGTTCCGTAAGAAACATCAAGCAAAGCACCTTGAGCGCCTTCGAACAATACTTTTTTATTGGCTAAAATTTGAGCAATTTCAAAAGAAGGTTTGACAAACTGTAATAATTTTTCTTGTATTGGCTGTAACTCTTGTAAGATTTCTTCAACCAAAATAGGTTTAGCATTTAAGCCAGATCGTAGTAAATTATGATAAAAAACTAAATTTTTTACTCGTTCTAAAGTGGTTTTGGGGCAGAATAAATCAGAAATCAAAACTGCTCTTCTGCCTGCCTTATCTTCGTAGGCTGGGCCAATACCGCGATGAGTAGTGCCGATTTTGTTTGCCCCTTTTTGCTCTTCAAGCAAGCTATCAAGTGAGCGATGCAAAGATAAAATAAGCGGACAGTTGCTAGCAATAATTAAGTTTTGGCTTGAAACCTCAATATTTGCCGATTGCAGACTATGTATTTCGTTAAAAAGAGCAGAAGGATCAAGCACCACACCGCTACCAATTACACAAAGTTTATTGCTGATAATACCAGAAGGAAGTAAGCTTAGTTTATAAGTGTTGCCCGCTACTTTGATAGTGTGACCAGCGTTATTTCCACCTTGAAATCGCACCACTGCATCAAAATTATGTGCTAAAAAATCTACTATTTTACCCTTGCCTTCATCACCCCATTGCAAGCCTATTATTGCTGTGTTTGTCATATTATTGTTGTTGAAGAATGAAATGTTTGCCACAATAAGGGCAGATAACCGAGTTTTTTTTACCTAAATTAAGATAAACTAAAGGATGATGCGAGTTTAAAGCATCGCCATTGCAAGAAACTGTTTTAGTGGTAACTATTTGTGTTTGGTTAATTAGTGTTTCTTGATTTTTTTTTGTGTTTTGATTGTGCATAATCAAGTTAAGATTGAATAAAAAACCACATTATTTTAAACAAAATAATTATATTTGCAAGATTTTAAAACTAGCAAAAAGCAGTATTTTTACTTTTGTTTAAATATTTAGTTTTTGCCAAATAAATTCGCAAGTAAAAGGTAAGAGTGGGGCAGAATTTTTTGCCATAGTAAGTAATGCAGTATAAAGAACATCATAGGCATTTTGTTTATCTGTGGCAACTTCTGGGCTATTATTATTTTGCCAAAATCTTTGGCGATTTCTGCGTATATACCAATTGTTTAGCACTTCAAAAAAATGTAAAAATTCTTCACAAGCTAAAATAGTATTAAATTCAAGCAGAGCTGTTTCGATATTTTTATTGGCAATTTTTAATTTTGATAAAATATATTGATCTAAAACATTATTAAATTTTTGTGGGGTAATAATAAGATTTGCCTTGATTTTATCGGCATTGGCATAAAGGCAAAAAAAGTTAAAAGCATTTAGAAAAGGCTTAATGGCAAGGCGATAGGTTTCTTTTATTGATTTACCTTCTTTATCTATTTTTAATTCTTGTCCTTTCATTACTGGTTGCGAGATCATGTAAAATCGCATAGCATCAGAGCCGTAGGTTTTAAATATTTCGAGAGGATCGGCATAGTTTTTAAGCCTTTTAGAGAGTTTTTGAGCATTTTCATCAAGAATTGTGCCATGACAAATAACATTTTTAAAAGGAATTTTATCAAAAAGAGCGGTAGACAAAACCATTAAAGTATAAAACCAACCGCGAGTTTGTGCAACATATTCGGTGATAAAATCGGCAGGAAAATTATTTTCAAACCACTCTTTGTTTTCAAACGGATAATGCACTTGAGCAAAAGGCATAGAACCGCTTTCAAACCAGCAATCAAGAACATCTGGCACTCTATTGAAGAGTTCGTCATCTTCAATAAAGCTAATGTTGTCAATAAAAGGACGATGTAAGTTAGTGATTTTTTGACCAGAAACTTTTTCGAGTTCAGCAACAGAGCCAAAAACTTTAATTTTACCACTTTTACTTTTCCAAACAGGCACAGGACAGCCCCAAAAACGATTTCTGGTAATAGACCAATCTCGAGCAGAAGCTAGCCAATTGCCAAATTGCCCATCTTTTAAATGAGTAGGAATCCAATTTATTTGTTGATTTAACTCAACCATTTTGTCTTTAAAATCAGAAACTTTTACATACCAAGAACTTACTGCTTTGTAAATTAAAGGAGTATCGGTTCGCCAGCAGTGCGGATATTTGTGCAGATACTGCTCGGTTTTAAGCCATAAATTTTGTGTTTTTAAATATTTTATAATGTCGTCGTTGGTATCAAAAACATGGCGATTTTTTAATGATAAATCTGGTAAATCAAAAACTTGTTCGTTAAATTTTGCCCCTTCATCAATAGGGCAAACTGTGACAATTGAATGCTGTTTGCATAAGAGTTGATCGTCTTCGCCAAAACCAGGCGCGATATGCACTACTCCTGTGCCATCTTCGGTGTTAA
>CANEUR010000030.1 GCA_947441875.1 Rickettsiales bacterium
CGGCACAATCAAAATTAATTCTACTTTTGTTAATATTGTGCCAAACAATGGCAAGCTTGAAGAACATGAAATTTCTTTTATCATTACCGAACAAACTCTTTTTACTCTGCGATATTTCGATAGCCGAGTAATCTCTGAAACGGTAAAAAAAATTAAACAATTTCCTACTGTTTTCATTAATCCTGCTAAAATTTTTATTGCTATTTTAGAAGCGCGCACCGATTTTGATGCCGATCTCATAGAGTTAATCTCTCGATTTGTTGCTGATATTAGCCGAAAAATTACCTTCGATCGCAAGCTTGATGAAAAAGTTTTACTCAAAATAAACGACACCCAAGATTTAACAATGTCTTTAAGAGAAGCATTATTTGATAAACAACGCACTCTTTCTTCATTGCTGCGCAACCAAGATTTAATGCTCGACAGCTCTAATCGTCTCCTAATTATTATTAAAGACATCAATTCTTTAATTGAACATGCCAACTTTAATTTTACTCGGCTTGAATACCTACAAAATAGCTTTTTAGGGCTACTAAACATCGAGCAAAACAAAGTTATCAAAACTTTCACTGTGGTTTCGTTAGTTTTTATGCCCCCCACCCTAATTGCTAGTATTTATGGCATGAATTTTAAAATTTTTCCAGAGCTTGATTTAACTTGGGGTTATCCTTTGGCTTTACTACTAATGTTTGTTTCTTCAATTATTCCTTTAGCTATTTTCCGCCACAAAAAATTATTATAAATGTATCTTTTATATAGGCTGTTATTATTGCCGCCAACTTTATTTATTATTTTATTAATTAATTTTGTGGTTATCCAAACTGCTCCAGGTGGCCCTATAGAAAAAATAATCGCTCAATTAAACAATACTCAACATGCTAGTTCAGAAGCCGGTCTAACAACTACTACCAAGCAATTTAGTCAACAAAATCATCAAAACATCGATCCTGAAATAATTGAAAAACTTAATAAACAATTTGGTTTTGATTTGCCATTAACACATCGGTTTTGGTTGATGTTAAAAAATTTTAGCACTTTTAATTTTGGGGAAAGTTTTTATCAAGATAAAAAAATCAGTAAGCTAATTATAGAAAAAATGCCAGTCTCTATTTCTATTGGTTTATTTACTACTTTTTTTACCTACTTAATTGCTATTTCTTTAGGAATCAAAAAAGCGGTTAATAATGGTTCAAAATTTGATAAAACCTCAACTTTTATCATTGTTTTTTGCTATGCTTTGCCTGCCTTTTTATTAGCAATTTTCTTTATTATTTTATTTTGCGGTGGTAATTTTTTAGAAATATTTCCATTGCGTGGGCTTTTTTCTGATAACTATGCTAATTTTACTTGGTGGCAAAAAATTTTCGATTACTTATGGCATTTGTTTTTACCAATAGTTTCAATGATTATAGGCAGTTTTGCTTCTTTGGTATTTTTTTGCAAAAATGCTTTTTTAGAAGAAATAAAAAAAACTTATGTTTCACTTGCCTTAGCAAAAGGCTTAACTTATCAACAAACCATTTACAAACATATTTTTAAAAATGCTCTACTCATTTTAATTGCCAATTTGCCAGTTTTATTGCTAGGCATTTTATTTAGCAGTTCGATGCTTATTGAAATTATTTTTTCACTTGATGGTTTAGGTTTACTTGGTTATGAAGCTACAGTTTCAAGAGATTACCCAGTTATGTTTGCACTAATTTTTATTTTTACCCTTCTTGGCCTTGTGGCGAATTTGCTAAGCGATTTATGTTATAAATTTATCGATCCACGAATTCGCTTTAATTAAATTTAAGAATATTAAGAATGTTCCATCGCTAATTTGTTTTAATTTTAATTTTTTGGCACAACTCTAGCAATTGTTGTAATAAAAACCTCTTTTGCTTTTGATTTTTTTAAAATTAAGGCACAATTATTAACAGTTGCTCCTGTGGTAAAAACATCATCGATAATAAGAATTTTTTTATTATTAATCAAATGCTGTTTTTTACGATTAATAATAAAAGCTTTTTTTAAATTTTTTTGTCTTTGTATTTTATTTAAAAAAGTTTGCGATTTGGTATAATGCTGGCGAATTAATAAATCTGGCACAAATTTAACAAGCTGATTTTTCTCTAATAAATATTTTGCCAATAAAATACTTTGGTTAAATTTTCGTAAACGTAGTTTTTTATAATGCAACGGCACCACAGTGATAATTTGACAACTTTCTATAACACCATCAAGATGTGGCTTTAATAATGAAGCCAGTTTTTTTGCTAAAAATAATTGATCTCGATATTTAAAGGCACCAATTATTTTAGAAATAAAAGCATTATAACGAAATAAAGTAATTAATTTTTCAAAATGATAAGGCTTTGCCAAACATTTTGCACAAAGCAAATTTTCTTCGACATGACCAAACTCAAACGGATGACAACATACCACACAACATGGCTTACTGATAAATTTTAATTCTTGCCAACATTTATAACAAAAAACACCATCAACATTACAACCGCAACCAATACATTCGTTAGGAAAAATCATTTTTTTCAGCAGTAAAAATATTTTTTTTAACATAATAAATTTTAAAAATTATAAATAAAGCCAAAGTTGAAGCTACGATTAACATAATTGTATTTTTTTTTGTTCTCAAAGTAGGCTCGTTTTTCAAGGTTATGTCTTGCTTCAAGTGAAAATGAACTGCTTAACTTATAACTAATACTATTTCGCAACTCATAATCAATGCTGTTGCTATTGCTAAAAACAAAAGCACGGCTATTAATAGAGATTAAATCATTGAGTTTTTGCTGTATTCTTAACGAAGAAACTATTTCATTTTGCTGTTTGATATTAGCAAGTTTTCGCTTGCCAAAACTGATATCAAACTCAAATAGATCTGGTAAGAAAATATAGCCCAAACCAACATCAAGTCTTAAATCATAAGAATTATTCGCTAGATAATCTTGTAGAGTTCGTTGATATATTGCCACATAATATGGTGTGTTAAAAATTTTGCTTTTGCTATTAAATTTAAAATCATGCTGTTCTTGATTTTTAACATCATATCGCTTTTTTTTACCACTGCCTACATCGGCAAAATTTTTTGAGTAATCAAAATTAACATCAGCTAAAAATTGTGGATTTTGATAAAAATAACGAAAAGCTAGTTGGTAATTATGAGAATTATAATCAGAAGACATATTGCCGTTTAAAGCAATATATTGCCTTTTCTTGGCAGGAAACTTGCGGTTTAAAGCCGATACAATAGCCTCGCGGTAAGATTTGTTTTCAATAGCAAAAGCAGAATTAGCAAAAAGCAACAAAATGATTTTTGCTAAAAAAAGATGGTGAACTTTTTTTAACATTTTTTAGTGGTTTATTTTTTGGTGTTATTTTGATTTTTTAAGGTTTTTTAAGTTCTTTAATTTCTTCTGATTCATTTACTGCCGGAGTGTCGTAAGGCTCGCCCTGAACCGCAGGAGCACCGCCAACAGGATTGGTTTGTTGCATTTCAGAAGCATTAACATTAGCAATATTACCAGCATCTCCTTCATCTTCAAGACCATATGGGATATCAGATTCTGGATTAGATTCTATTGATTCGCCAGACATATCTGGTAAATCAATTTCTTGCTCTTCTTGGTTTTCTAGCCAACTAAGATGAGCTTTTACCTTACTAGCATATTTTACACCTAAGAAAAACGAAAAAATCATTAAGGCGATAATCACAATAATTTCAACGGCTCGAACCATATAAAATACAGAAAAATTAATTAAAAAATACCCCCTTAAAACAGGGTTAACAACTCAATTTTAAAACATCAAATATTTAAAGCAACCATATTTTACAAGATATTTTAACCTTGCTAAAAAAATATTCAAAAAAACACTTGACAAAAACAAAATCTGTTTTATTATGAAACTTGTAAATATTTTATAAATTTAATAATAAAAATTTTATGGCCACTGACATAAATCTTCCCGTTGAAACATCTCTCGTTAGCCCACCCAAAGAATTTCACATGATAACTCTAAGAGGTTCCCATGATTTATATAGACTTGATGGTCATTCATTTGAAGTATTAACACAAAGACACCCACAACAATTCACAAAAATAACAAACGAAAGTCAAATTCAAGAGTTAGAAGAATCAATAAGACGCCAAAGAGTTATGAGAGCAGATTCTTCTGGCACTCTTCGAGTTGTCGGTGAACGTATGAGCGAATTCTCTGCAAACTATCAGAAAGTAATAGATGTTTTTACAATTATAGGCAGTACTTTCCTAGGTCATACTACATGCACTTGTGGTCATTATTGTTTATTAACAAATCTTGCTTTATTAAGCGAAAGTATCTTAAGCGAGAGTGATAAAATAGAAATTACTTTTAATGAGGCAAGTGGTTTAACAAAACTTACATTAGATAAATTTAAATCCTCCAATCATGCTGATATTGATATTACCGAAGAAGCTAATAGGGAAAAAATAAAAGTATGGCTTATAGAAAATCAAGCAAAATTCTTTTCCCTAGAAATTCAACCAGAGTTTGAAGCTTTTCTAATAGATTTGGAGAAAAAACGGCCCCTAGAATGCCATCGTATTGTGAATGTTATTCGCACAGTTACAGAACTAACTAATAAAGAAACATCTGTTCTCGATCCAACAATTCATGATACACCACTAACACATGAGCAACAAGAACAAGCTATAAATGCCGCACGAAGTGTCACACCAGAGAATGCAACTGAAAAACTAGAACAGGCAAAAGAACAATTAAAAGGAGTAATTGAGTTAGATGGTATAACCACAAATGATATTGCTATAATCGCTCTTTTAACGGCTTTTTTAGCTGTTATAGGAGGGCCAGCAACTCCCGCATTATTTACTGCACTTCTTTTGCCACTTGTCGCAACTCTAAAATTTCATCACATACCATTTACGGAGGATGATTTAACAAAAGTGAAACAATTATCTACATTACCTACTCCAACAGGAACAGTTCAAGCTCCTCGATGTCAACCACTACAAACAACACCAGATCGTCTTGAACAACCTATCGCTGTTTGCTAAATCATATGAACTAAATAGCTAAATCAACTATTTAGTTCATTACAAAACTAATACCAATTGCAATCTTTAAATAATCAAAATAGTTTTAAGTTAAAATTTAGTTTTAAAAGTGTTAGTGCATCTTGATAAATCAAGGTTTTAAACTAAAAATTAAAATTAATAAATATGAAGTTATTTTGATTATTTAAAGATTGCAATTGGTATTATCATTGTAATATTAGCTTGATGCAAAAAAAATAGCGAATAAATTTAACTAAATATGTAAAACAGATGGTCGGGGCGGAGAGATTTGAACTCCCGACCCTCTGGTCCCAAACCAGATGCGCTAGCCAGACTGCGCTACGCCCCGAAAATATAAGTAAATATGCCATAATTGATAATGCTACATAATTACTAGGTAGAAAAAATTTGTAAATAATACTTTTATTTTATAAAAATACTTACCATAATTTTCTTAATATTTTATCAATAACAAAAATTAAAAGCAACAAAAAAAATAACTTTTTTACAAATGTTTGATTATTTTTTCTATATCAAGGTAATTTTACTAGGTATTATCGAGGCTCTCACCGAGTTTATTCCAGTTTCATCAACTGCTCATTTAATTATTTTTGGCAAATTAATTAACTTTAATTTCAGTAATCCTGTGGTTTTTGAAATTGCCATTCAAATAGGGGCAATTCTTGCTGTGGCAGTTTGTTTTTGGCACAGACTTAAAAATATTTTACTAAATTTTTCTAGTGAAAAAAAACTCTTTGTTAATATCGTTATTGGAGTTTTGCCAGCTCTTATTATTGGTTTTTTCGCCTATAAGTTTATTAAACAATATTTACTTAATAATATAATCATTATTGCTTTAGCACTTATTTTTGGTGGTTTTGCCATTATTTTTATTGAAAACCATATCAAAACAAAATTTTCACAAATAAATCGTGCTACCGCCTTTAAAATTGGTTTATGGCAATGTTTAGCCATAATTCCTGGTGTTTCACGATCGGGGGCGAGTATTATGGGAGCAATGCTTTGCGGAGTCAATCGAGTAGTAGCAACCGAGTTTTCATTTTTTTTGGCTATGCCAACTATTTTTTCTGCTTGCTTTTATGATATTTATAAAAATTATCATTTACTATCAAAGCAAGATTTTTTGATCATCTTTTTAGGTATTACGGTTTCTTTTGTAGCTTCACTTTTAGTTATCAAATGGTTACTAAAATTTGTCAGCAATCATGATTTTAAAATTTTTGCCTATTACCGCATTGTTTTAGGTTTAATTATTCTAGGTTTATTTTATGTCTTCTGATTCTCATTCTAAATTTGCTATACGCTTTGGTTTATCAGCCATAAAAGCGGTAGGCTCAAATATCACTAATCACATTGTTGAAAAAAGAATTGTCGAGGGTAATTTTACCGATATTTACGATTTTGCCAAAAGAATCGATACAAAATTTATTAACAAAAAATCAATAGAAGCCCTTGCAAAATCTGGCTCTTTTGATTGTTTACAAGTAAATCGTAAACAAATTGCCGAATCTTTTGATATTTTATCTGCTTATTCTACTAATAGCAAAGAAGAAGCAAAATCTAATCAACTCACTTTTTTTTCCCAACAAACTCATTTACCAGCACTAAAAAAATCGGCACAATATAATGCAAGTCAAAAATTACAAGCCGAATTTGAAGCTTTTGGTTTTTTCTTAAACGAACATCCAATCGATAACTATTTACTCGATTTAAAAAAAAGAGGTGTAGTTTTTGCCAATAAACTAGATGATGAATCGCTACTTGATAACAGTTTGCTAAAAATGGCCGGCATCATCACTTCAAGCAAACATCGTTCTTCTGGCAAGGGTAGATTCGCTTATTTGTATGTTTCTGATCCTTTTTCAATTTACGAAATTATGTGCTACGATGAAAACCTAATTACCACTAAACGCGATCTACTTACCGATGGCTCAATGTTAGTTTTTGAATGTTTAGTCAGAAAAGACGGTGGTGGAACCAGAATTTTAGCGAAAAATATTTTTAGTCTTGATGATTTTTTACAACAAGTAAAACCGCAATCACAAGAATTTTCCGATATTAAAGTTATCAAAAATAAAAAAGATTTTTCTAACAAGTCAACCAATAATTTTTTTAACAATTCTAGCCTAAAAACAACAACCCAAGAAAAAAATCTAGATCAACCATCAGAAAAAACAATTAAAGCCCTCGAAATAACTATCACTAACCAAAAATCTATTTTGCCTTTAAAAACTATTCTTGCCCAAAAAATAGCCATAAATCAACAAGAAGGTATTGCTATTTTTTTACTTGCTGATGGCAAAAAAATTTTGTTGCCACACAAATATCAATTAAATACAACCGACATTTTTCGTCTACAAAATATCCCTGCTGGCATTAATATTAAAAAAAATGCATAATGACAAAAATTTTAATTACTAGCACAAATTTACCTGATTTATCGGCAATTTCATTAGATAGTTCGGCAGATTTAATTTTTTATGAAGAACTTTTAAAAATAACCACTCTCAACACTTTTATTATACAAGATTTTTTATTTCACCAACAAAAAAATATTGATGGCATTATTATTTCGAGTCAAAATGCTCTTTGCGCTTTAAATAATCGCTTTTTAAATAAAGATATCAAAATTTTTACCGTTGGCAAAAATACTGCTCAAAAAATTTGCAATCTTGGTTATAAAAATGTTTTTTTTCCTGCTAAATATAGAGCCGAAGAACTCTTGCAAATTATTTTAGCAAAACATAGTGTTTTAAAAAATAAACATTTAGTTTATTTACATGGCTCAGCAATAACCCTTGATTTTTCACAAATTTTACTTGCTAAAAATATTAAAGTAAGTAGTTTTTTAGCTTATCAAACAAGTTTTAGCGATAATTTTTCAGAAAGTTTACAACAATTTTTAACTCTAAACAACTTCGATAAAATTTTCATTTTTTCTAGCAATGCTTTACTTGCTTTTTTTCATAAAATGCAAAATAATAACCTGCAACATAGGCTAATTGCTAGCCATATTTATTGCATCAGTAATAAAGTTATGAGCCTAGCACAAAATTATGGTTTTAGAAATGTTAATACAATTTTAACTTGAAAACACACTATTTAGGCAAGATATTGTATTATAAGAAAGGCTCTAGACAATTTTAGTTGATTTTAATATCTGCTAAAGCCATAATTTGTCTAAATGACACTTGGGCAAAACACTTGGGCAAAACACTTGGGCAAAACACTTGGGCAAAACACTTGGGCAAAAAACTTGGGCAAAAAACTTGGGAAAAACAAGTATATAAAACATTCCCATATTTACTTACGAAGAAATTTAGAGAAATTTTGAGATATTTTTGTTGTGATGAAACTGCTAATAAAACATCGGTTTATACAAATATTAGCAGAAATACAATTAACAAAATTTACGATAAAGTTTAAACAAAAGATTTTTCTTGCCCACACAATTCTTTTATCTTAGGGCAAGAAGAAAAATCCAAAAAAAAAATCTTGTGGTGAATTTGAATTGGACGAATCTTATTTTATTTATTTATTTATGTAAATGGTATAAGAGGTAAAAAAGGCAGAGGAGCCCCAAAAGTGATATAATTGAAAAACACCTGTTTTTGGACTATTAAAACGAGATAGAAGAGTGTTTATGTAGAGGTAGTAAAAAACTGCACTAAAGAGCAATTAATGCCAATTAGTAAAATTAATTGGTGGGGTAAAATTTTAGAAGGGTCAATTATTAATACAGATGGCTGCCAAAGTATTAAGCTAGCTTATGATGTTTTAATATTAAATGGCTATACTCATCATAGAGTTTTAAATAAAATCTTTTGGCAAAAAATGAATTCGCTAAAATATTATCTATGGTAAAAATCATGTCAATGGCATAGAATCTTTTTGGAGTTATTCAAAGAGAAGATTGGAAAAATTTAATGGATTAACCGATGAAAAATTTATCTTGCCCAATAAGTTTATCTTGCATTTAAAAGAAAGTGAGTTTAGATTTAATAACAGAAAACAAAATTTATATAAAATTTTGTTGAAAATAATTAGAGAAAATCCTCTCTAAAATTGTC
>CANEUR010000031.1 GCA_947441875.1 Rickettsiales bacterium
AGAATTTTTGGGTTAGAAACAGCAATTCCTCGACCAAATTTTTCGGCCAAAAAACTTAAATTGCCAATAAGTTTTATTTGGTTGCGAAAAAAAATCAACGAAATAACAGAGGTTAAAAAAACCGTAAAAAATAGCCAAAAAGTAAAAACATAACCGCTAGAACTCGTGATTTTTTTAATTGGCACTTCAAAAGTAATTACACCTTGCTTTACCTGAATACTTACATTGATGTTTTCTTTTTTTTCTTGATCGGTAAAAATTTGATAAGGGGTAAGTTGATGATTCTCAAGCTCTATTTTAAAACGATTGTAAGGATCAAGAACTGGCTGAAAATATTGATAAATTTTATTTTTTGTCTGTTGATTGCTATCGGCAATTTTAATAGTTTTAAGTTTTTTGCGGTATTTAAAGCTATATTTTAAACCTGTATTTTCAGTTAAGTCTTTTAATAGGTTTTCATAACCAGGTTTGTTCACAGAATTTTTGACAAAAACCATTTCGGCAATAACACTTCTTGCCATATGTTTACTGATAACATCGAGGTGACTATAATAAAAAACATAAATCGAAACAAGTTGCACCACCAAAGCAGAAAGTAAAATTATTAGCAACGATCTGCCGTATAAAGAATGTGGAATAAATTTTTTTAGTTTTTGCATTGTTAAAGAGACTGTTGCACTATTACAATTATGCTACATTTAAATTATTACATTTCAAGTAAAATATTATACCAACTCGCATCTTTAAATAATCAAATAACAAAATAGTTTTAGTTTTAAATTTAGTTTTAAAACCGTTAGTGCACCTAGATAAATCAAGGTTTTAAACTAAAAATTAAAATTAATAAATATGAAGTTATTTTGATTACTTAAAGATGAGACTTGGTATTATAAGACTGTTACAACAGCAGTTCTATAATTGGTTAAAATTAAAAAAATTTAAATCATCAAAAAAAAGTTGTTGCAAATAAAAATTAAGTTATTTAGAATATGTTGCTTATATTTTTGTTGCTAAATTTTTTTGGCCCCATCGTCTAACGGTTAGGACGTCACCCTTTCACGGTGAAAATACGGGTTCGAATCCCGTTGGGGTCACCACTTCTTTAAAACTGTTGTTAAATTAGCTTTTTTATTGTTGCTAAGCTAATTTTTTTATTATTTTCTACATAAAAAAACTCCAATTTTTTTAAAACAATATATAAATCTTGGTAGGTTTTGATATTTTTTAACAAATAATCAATAATATTTTTTGGTAAAATTATTTGTTTTTCTGCTAAATTGTTTAATAAAATATCTTGTAATGCACTTTTACTTGGCAATAAAATAAATTGCTTATCAATATTTTTTAATCTTGAAACCAAATCTGGTAGTGTAAACTTTATTTCTTGCATATCAAGCAAAATTAAAAATGATTTTTTTTCATTAACAATATTTAACAAATGAAATAAATTTTTTTCAGGTAAATTATTAAAATTTTGCAAAACATAATATTGATCTGGTAATAAATTCCAAGGGTTTTCTAATAAATTATCATCAACCAAAATAATTGTTTTATTATTTAATTTTGCACAATAATTTAACAAACATTTTTTACCACTTTTTTTTGAGCCAAATAAAATAAAGAAAAATTTTTTAGTTTCACTAGAAAAAAAATGCATTAAATATTGATAAGCCAAGTTATTTTCTGGTAAAATTACAAAATTTTTATATGCACTAAAAGAATAAAAATCAAAAGAAAGTTGGCTCATAAAATTTTATAAATTTTTACTATACATTACCAATTCAATATTGTAAAATTAAAATTATTTTTTCCAAGTTATTTTATTTTTTTATGTCTCTTGATTCTACACTTACTTTAGGTAATTTTCCTTCCTCAGAAAAAGTCTATATCACCAACAATACTAACAATATTTTTGTGCCAATGAGGCAAATTAATTTATCCGAAAAATCTAGCAATAAAAGTTTTGTTGTTTACGATACTTCTGGCATTTATACCGATAATAAAAAATTAACTGAAATAAATTTAAACCATGGTTTGCCAAAAATTCGAAAAGATTGGGTTTTAGAAAGGCAAGATGTAAAATATTATCAAGGTCGAAGCATTAAACCAGAAGATAATGGCTCAAAAAATATAAATCAAGTTTCACAATTTAATCTACAAAACTATCAACCGCTAAAAGCCAAAACAGGCAAACAACCAACTCAACTCGCTTATGCCAAAGCTGGTATTATTACCAAAGAAATGGAATATATTGCTATTCGAGAAAATATGGCAAGAACCAATCTTAAAAAACCTATTACTGCCGAGTTTGTAAGGCAAGAAGTGGCTAGTGGTAGAGCCGTCATTCCTGCTAATATTAATCACCTAGAATCTGAGCCCATGATTATTGGTCGAAATTTTTTGGTAAAAATCAATGCAAATATTGGTAATTCTGCTATTTTTTCTGGAGTTGAGCAAGAAGTTGAAAAAATGATTTGGGCAACTCGCTGGGGGGCCGATACCCTGATGGATCTTTCTACAGGCAACAACATTCATAGCATTAGAGAATGGATTATTCGCAACTGCCCAGTGCCAGTAGGCACAGTGCCACTTTACCAAGCTCTAGAAAAAGTTAATGGCATTGCCGAAAATCTCACTTGGGAAATTTACAAAGACACCTTAATTGAGCAATGCGAACAAGGGGTTGATTACTTCACTATTCATGCTGGGGTTTTATTACCTTATATTCCGCTTACCGCTAATCGAGTTACTGGCATTGTTTCACGAGGTGGAGCAATTATGGCAAAATGGTGCTTGGCTCATCACAAAGAAAATTTTTTATACACACATTTTGAAGATATCTGCCAAATTATGCAACAATACGATGTCACTTTTTCATTAGGTGACGGTCTTCGCCCTGGTTCTATTGATGATGCTAACGACGAAGCTCAATTTTCTGAGCTTACTACACTAGGCGAACTCACTAAAATAGCTTGGCAATATAACTGCCAAGTAATGATAGAAGGGCCAGGCCATGTGCCGATGCATCTCATTCAAGAAAACATGGATAAACAACTAAAATTATGCCATGAAGCCCCATTTTATACTTTAGGACCACTGACCACAGATATCGCCCCTGGTTACGATCATATAACTTCGGCAATTGGTGCAGCTATGATTGGCTGGTTTGGAACCGCAATGCTTTGCTATGTTACTCCAAAAGAGCATTTAGGTTTGCCAAATAAAGAAGATGTCAAAGCTGGTGTTATTGCCTATAAAATTGCCGCTCATGCTGCCGATTTAGCTAAAGGCAATGAGCCAGCTAGGGCTTGGGATAGCGAGCTTTCTAAAGCACGCTTTGAGTTTCGATGGCAAGATCAATTTAATTTGAGTTTAGATCCCGATACTGCAAAATCTTATCACGATTCTACTTTACCTGCTGAAGGGGCAAAATTAGCGCATTTTTGCTCAATGTGTGGCCCTAAATTTTGTTCAATGAAAATCACCCAAGATGTTCGAGATTATGCTAAACAACAACAAGGTTTACAAGAAATGAGTGAAAAATTCAAAAAATCTGGTTCAGAAGTTTATATAAAACAATAATGAGACTATTACATCACTAATTATATTTTGCCTTATTTGCCATTTTTGGTATAAATTTTACCTATTTTTAACTTAATATGTTGAATATGAAGCTAAAAATAGCTAAAATTTCTTACCTGAAAACATAGCAAAAAATTAAAACAAATTCTAAAATTTTTTAATATAATGTTATATTTCAAATTTTTAGTTTTTGCATTTTAAAATAAAGAAGATTATAATTTAGATATTTGGCAAAATACAAGTAAAAGTTTTTATGAATAACAAAATATCAGCAATTAACATTAACTTGTTTTACAGTAAAAAACAAACACTTTTTGATGTTGATCTTATTTGTAAAGAAAAAACAGTAACTGCTCTAATTGGGCCTTCTGGTTGTGGTAAATCTTCTTTTTTACGTTGTATAAACCGCATGAACGATACCATCGAAAACTGCGAAATTACAGGCTCTATTTTACTTGACGGAATCGATATTTACAGTAAAAATTATGCTAAAGATATCGATTTAGTTAAGCTACGCGCCTTGGTTGGCATGGTTTTTCAAAAGCCTAACCCTTTTCCAAAATCTATTTTTGATAATGTGGCTTATGGTCCAAAAATTCATGGTTTGTATAGCAATAAAAAAGAGTTGGCCGAAATAGTAGAATCTAGCCTTACTAAAGCTGGTTTGTGGCAAGAGGTAAAAGATCGCCTACACGAAAATGCCTTGGGGCTTTCTGGCGGTCAACAACAGAGGCTGTGTATTGCCCGATCTATCGCTATTTCTCCGCAAGTTATTTTAATGGATGAGCCCTGCTCGGCACTCGATCCTATTGCTACCGCTAAAATTGAAGAGCTTATCGATGAGCTTAAAGTAAATTTTACCATCGTTATTGTTACTCACTCTATGCAACAAGCAGCCAGAGTTTCTGATTATACTGCTTTTTTTCATTTAGGCAAAATCATCGAATACAATACCACAAATCATATTTTTACTAACCCTAGCATTCAACAAACTCAAGACTACATCACAGGTAGATTTGGTTAAAATTATATTTTATGTTTAATTTTTCTTTGGCAGAATTTATTTTGGTAATTATTGTAGCTATTGTGTTTATCAAACCACAAGATTTACCCGAACTAGCAAAAATGTTGGGCAAAATGGCGGGGGAAATAAAAAAAATCTATCAAAACCTACTTGCGCAGTTTAAAGAAGTGGCAAAACAACCCGAAATTGCTAGTTTAACCAAAGAATTTCAACAACAAGTTTCGTTGTCTGAAAAAAATAATCAAACACCTACCGAAACAGTAATTATCGACATGTATGGCAAAGAACATATTGTAAGCAATATTTTTGCGGTACGCCCAGATTTAACCAAAGAGCAAATATCACAAGAAGTGCAAGAACATAACAAAAACAACAATCCTAAATAACAGGATTGTTGCATCCCATTATAACTTTATAAGTCGGTATCAAGACCTAACATTTCAAGCATTTGATCGGTTTCTTCACGAAGCAACTCTACTTTTACTTGGGTGGTGCCTTTGTTTTTAAAACCTAAAATTTCGGCGGTTTTTTCAGAAACATCAATCACTCTGTTTTTAGCAAAAGGCCCACGATCATTCACACGTACTACTTGGCTTTTATTATTATCGAGGTTGGTTATTTTTATCATCGAAGGTAGTGGCAAAGTGGGGTGAGCCGCTGTTAAATCGCCTAAATTATAAATTTCGCCGTTAGCGGTTTTTTTGCCATGAAAATCTTTACCGTACCAAGAGGCAATGCCGATTTCTTCAAAGGTTTCGTAGTTTTGCGGAGTGTAAGTAACATCAAAAGCAGTGTAAGGCTTACCAATTTTAAAAATGCCATTATATTGATTTTTAAGATGATAATTGGGATCATCAATATTTTCTTGAGATTCTGATGGGGTAGTTATTTTTTCTTCAGATTTTGTGGAGTTGTTAATTTTAACAATAGAAAACTCTTTAGTGCTGTAGATATTATCTTTTGGTATACCTATTTGCATATTTTCGCTTGGTTTAGTGCGATATTTTCGTTTGACAAATTTTTTGCTCGCTTCTTCTTCGAAAGCACAAGCCGAAAATAAAATTAAGACAATTAACAAGATGTATCGTTGCATACTGGAGTAGCTATTTTTAATAATTTTTCTTGGTGTTGTTTTTGGATTTGTTCTTGAGTAATAGAAATATCTTCTGCTTTGGTAATCACAAAAATGGCATATTGAGCCCATAAATTTGCCATAAATTTATTTTGTAAAAAACTAGGTAAAATAGTATTTTTTACTAAATAAACTTGCTGTTGAATAAAAAAATTTAAGTCAATACAGAGTTTTAAAAAATCTTTAATTGAACAAAAATGAATATTGGGAGTTTCATACCACTGAAACGGAATATGCTTATTAACTGGCATTTCGCCTTTAAACATAAGATGGCAACGGTTTTGTAAAAAAGCAAAATTTGGCAAAGAAATAATAGCAAACCTAGAGATTCTTAACATTTCTTGCAAAATTTGTGGCGGATTATGAGTTGCCTGAATTGTTTGGCTTAAAATGGCATAATCAAAAGATTGATTAGGATACATTAATAAATCAGACTCAGCATTACCCTGAATAACCGACAAACCCTTGATAATAGCCTTACTTACCAAGTTTTGCGAAATTTCTAGCCCAAAACTCTGCACTTGTTTTTGTTGCTGTAAAAAATACAGCAGTTCGCCGTCGGCACAGCCAATATCAAGCACCTTACTTTTTGGCAAAATAAAATCGGCAATAATTTGTAAATCGTAGCGTAGAAGCGGTGGTTTATTTTCTAAATTATCAAACATAAAACTAAATAATTCCTGCTTTTAGGCAATCATGTAAATGCAAAATACCCAATGGTTTTTGCAAATAATCAACCACAAAAACACTGGTGATACTCTTTTCATTCATTAAAGCTACAGCCTTAATTGCTAAAATATTTGTACTGATCACAATAGGATGAAGAGTCATGACTTGATTAGCGGTTTTTTGTAAAAAATTAGCACAAAAAGATCTTCTTAAATCGCCATCAGTAATAATGCCAACCAAAAGTTCGTTTTCTAAAACCCCTGCACATCCCAAGTGTTTAGAAGTCATTTCAAGTAATACTTCTTGCATATTCTGAGTGCTTTGCACTAACGGAATTTGCCTATTAGTTCGCATAATATCGGCAACATTTAATAACGAAGCCCCAATTTTACCCCCAGGATGAAAAATTTTATATTGCTCTTGATTAATTTTTTTTTCTTCCAACAAGCTCATTGCTAAAGCATCGCCTAAAACCAAGGTAAGAGTGGTAGAAGTAGTTGGAGCATTAAGAAAATTAGCTTCTTGATGAGGTGGCAAAACCAAGGCAACATCACTAGCTTTAGCTAATGTTGAGCCATTTTTACTAGTAATGCCAATAATGTTAATGTTAAATCTTTTAGCAAAATTAATAATATCGAAAAGCTCTTTACTCTCTCCCGAATTAGAAATTAAAATTAAAATATCGTTTTTGGTTATCATGCCCAAATCACCATGGCTAGCTTCACTTGGATGTAAAAAAAATGCCGAAGTGCCAGTAGAAGCAAGAGTTGCCGCAATTTTATTGCCGATATGCCCAGATTTTCCCATGCCACTTACAATAACTTTGCCTTGGCATTTTTTAATTAACTCTACTGCTTGCAAAAAGTTGTTATTAATAATATTGGTAAGTGTTTTTAAAGCTTCTATCTGAATGTTAATTGAGTTATTTGCTAAAACTAAAGACTGGTTTTTCATAGAAAATTTGTAAATTTATTTTATAATTTTATTTCAAAGTATTGCAAATAAAAATTAGCTGTCAAGTAAGTTTTTGCTTGCAGTAAAAAACTGCTAAAATTATGATAATTATTTTTAAATTATTTTTGTTAATTTTGCAATACAAACACCATTTTTACATTGCTATTTTTAAAGCTAAAAAAGCCTATTCTTTAGTAGAGCTTTCGGTAGTTATTACTATTATGTCTATTTTAATGATGGGGGTTGCTTCTATTGTTAATAATTCAATGAAAAAGGCTCAAAAAAACGAAACTCAAGAAAAAATGCAAGTTATTTATAATGCTATGGGTAAATTTTTGTTAAGAGAGAAAAGATTACCTTGCCCTGCCCCACTAAACCTTGCCGAAAATTCTGTTGGATATGGCAATGCAACAACTGGCAATTGCAACACTACTGACGGAGGAATATTTACATCTACATCTGGTAATAATTTTTTTGTTGGTGCCGTTCCCACTACCACTTTAGGGCTTTCTTCAGATATGGCAAAAGATGAATTTGGCAATAAAATAACTTATATTGTTAGCAGAAACGCCACCATGGAAACAACATTAGAACAAAGCCCGGCTATTTTTCCTGCTAGCGATACTGGCTTCGGTGCAACAGCTTATACTAATCAAATGCTTACTGTTTTTGAGTATTCTACCAGATCAATTACCACTAATGCAATTTTAACCTTAATCAGCCATGGCAACAATAAAAATTGTGCCTATCCTGCTAATGGCACCTCGGCTAATTCTTCTTGCCCAATTAATGATGAGGCAACTAATTCTAGTGCCAAATATATGGCAATTACAAATACAGATATTGTTTACAGCTCAATCAACCCTAGTTTTGATGACATAGTTTTATTTAAAACCAAAAATCAAATTGCTAGCGATTTTAATGCTCATCATTTAGTTTTGTGCAATATTAATTTAGGTCAATTTAATAACTACAATAGAGAAATCAGTATCAGTAACAGAAATACTAGCCAAACCCTTTTTTACGAACAAAATTTATTTCATATCTCAGATTCCAATAGTTGTCAATTAATTTGTGGTAAATACAGTGTTTTATTTCAATCAAAATCAACCTGCCCTAGTGGTTAGTTAATTATGTATCAAAATAAAACAAAAAATGCTTTTACTATTTTAGAGCTGGCAGTAGTTATTATTGTTATCGCCATTCTTATTTTTACCACGATTAATTACTCTAATACCATGAGTGTTAATGCTAAAAATCGCCTCACAAAAGATAAACTCAAAATTATTTACCTTGCCTTGGGGCAGTATTTAACAAACAACAAAAAACTACCCTGCCCAATATCTTTAAATCTTGGCAAAACAGAGGTAATGTCGCAATCTTTAACTGGCAATACTTGTTCTAGCAATATATGTCAAACAAATAGATGTTATGGCGGGGTGCCAGTACGAGATCTTGATTTATCTGCCGAATTATCTGAAGATGGCTTTGGTAATAAAATATTTTATATGGTAAATGAGGAATTTATTACAATAAATAATTTTGGTAATTATATCAACAATAAAAATATTGGTAATTTCACTATACAAGAACAAATAAATAGTCAAGCAAGAAGTATCGCACAAAATGCAATAGTTATTTTAAACAGCAGTGGAGCAAATCAAGTTTATGCTTATAACTCTAAAAGTCATTTAAATAATTGCCCGCCAGCAACAACTAATTGTAATTATAACAACACTACCTCTAGCAATACTGCCGAACAAACAAATCG
>CANEUR010000032.1 GCA_947441875.1 Rickettsiales bacterium
ATGCACCCTATTTTAGAGCAAAAAATGCACTTTACCTGCCCATTGCCACCAGATTTAATAGAGCTACAACTGTTATTAGAGAAACTGTGATATTATTTATTAAAAAAATACTTGATATTTAAGAAATAAATACTATAATTACTTTAATGATAAGTTATTTATCTAGTAATTTTTTTTATTAATTATGGGGCTTTCAGTCTCATTATATATTGTTATATTTTATGAGAAAATCAGGAGTAAACCCTTTTGAAGTACTAGGAATATTAGAAAAATCAGCAGAATTAAAAATTCCGCAAGAACGAAAAAGACCTGCAAATCATGTTTGCTCAATACACGACAATCAAAATGAACAGAGTTTATATGGAAAAAAAGCTAAAAATAGAGAGAAAGATAGTTTTTATCCTAAACCAAGAGAAAAAATTTTGGCTTCTTTTCCATCAGATGATAATCAGCAAGGTGTGGTTCAGTTTTCAGAAAACTCGATTGAAGGAGAAGAGCCAGCCACAGTATGTTGTCCATCGTCTTTTCAAGAGTTTGGGCAAATGTTCTTGGAACGTTTGTTAGGATTGGAAAGATAATTCTAGGGCAAAATGTAAAGATCCGCAAATTACCACTAGGCATGGTTGAGTTTGTTTGCCAATTATATTGAGAGCATCAAGTAAATTATTAGCATCTGTGATAGTAAGATTATGTTTTCTGCCAATGCTTGTTATCACTTGGCTTGATTCGGGGTAGGGTTCTTTGCCAACGGTTACGGCCATTAAGTTAAATTGCGAAAAAGCTAATAAAAAATCGGGCCGGCATTTGTTTTTGCTAAAACCACAAATTACAAATTTTTGCGTGTTGCTAAAACTATTTTGGCAAGCAAGCCAATCGGCAAGAGCCAAGGCTCCGCCAACATTGTGGGCTCCATCAAACCATAGCTGGCTATTTTGGGGCAGTAATTTTAGCCAATGATTGTTTAGTTTTTGTAGTCTGGCTGGCCAAAAAACCGTGGCGATTGCCTTGGCTAAATGCTGATAAGTAAAATAAAAATCGTGGCTAATTGCCATAATGCAGGCTAGGGCGGTCGAAAAATTAAAATATTGATGTTTGCCAAGTAAATTTGGTTGCGGTAAATTTGGTAGTAAATTTTCGTTTTGCCAATAAAAATCAAAACTTCCTGAATTATTGATTTCTATAAAAAAATCTTGCTCATAAAAATAAGTGATGCTTTGCAATTGTGTGGCAACTTCGTTTATTGCCAAGTTTATTGTTAAATCATCTTGTTTAGCAATAATTAGCGGAGTGTTTGTTCTGGCAATGCAGGCTTTTTGTAAGGCAATTTCTAATAAAGTGTTGCCTAAATATTCTTGATGATCAAGTGAAATTGACGAAATAACAGTGGCAAGCTTTTTTTCGATAATATTGGTGGCATCAATTCTTCCGCCCATTCCACATTCTACAATCAAAATATCGGAATTACTTTGCGAAAAAGCTAAAAAGCTGGCCATGGTAAAGCTTTCCATAAAGGTAAATTGATGTTCTTGGCTAGCTAATCTGGTTTCTTCTAAAACTTCATATAAGTTGCCGTTGCTAATTATTTGCCCATTTAAGACAATTCGTTCATTGCAGTGCAGTAGGTGTGGAGATATATAAACACTGGTTTTATAACCAGCTACCTGAAAAATTTTAGCCAACAATGCCGAAATAGAGCCTTTGCCGTTGGTGCCAGCAATATGAATAACAGGAGGTAATTTTTGGTGAGGGTTGCCAAGTTTTTGTAGCACAGGCAACATTCTAGCAAAAACCGTTGCATAATTGATTTTTTTGTTGCCTAAAGTTGCAGGAATTGGCCAATGCGGAAGATAAACCATTGAGAGCTAGAGTTAAAACAAAGTGGCGCACCCGAGAGGATTTGAACCCCTAACCTTCTGATCCGTAGTCAGATACTCTATCCAGTTGAGCTACGGGTGCTAGTTTTAAGAACTTTAGAAAAGTATAAAACAATAAAAACAATAATACAAGTAGCTTTTTTAAAAAGTTTCTTGCAATAACAATTATTTATCTTTAAAATTTGTGTAAAATTAATTTTTTAACTATCGTTTTTATTTCAATGAAAAAAATTCGTCAAATTGCTTCTGGTATAGCTGTAAAAATAGTTGTTGGGCTTGTGATCTTGAGCTTTGTGGTTTTTGGTGTGGCTAGTTTTCTTTCTCAATCTTCTGATGTTTGGGCAATTAAAATTGGCAATAAAAAAATTTCTTATCAAAAAGTTCGGCACGATATAAATAATTATCGCAACAATTTATTGGCTTTACTTAAAGAAAATCCACAAGAACAAGCTCAAATAGAGCAAATGTTAGAGCCTAACTACTTGCAACAACAAGTAGTGAATTCAATCATTACTAGCGGTGTTATTGAGCAGTTTGCCAAAGATTTAAAAATTACTGCCGATGAAAATCTGATTTATCAAGAAATTGTCAAACAAAAAGTTTTTCATAACAAAGAAGGTAAATTTGATAAACAATTATTTCAAAATTTTCTTAAAAATCAACAATTAAGCGAACAAAGCTATGTTCAGAATATGGCAAGTCAAGTTGGTGGGCAAATAATTCAAAATAGCATTATTATGGCAAATCCTATCAATCAAAGTTTAGCTCTTGATTTATATTTATTTAACCAAAATACTGTGATTTACGATTTGCTCGAGGTAAAAAGCGAAAATGTGCCAGTAAGCACCAACATTTCCGATGCCGAAATTAACGAATTATATCAAAAAAATCCAAAATCTTACCAAACTCCCGAATTACGTAAAGTTCAATATGCTATTCTCGATAAAAAATCAGTGGTAAACAATATTGAAGTTTCAGAGCAAGAGGCTGTTGATTATTACCAACAAAATCAAGAGAATTATAAAATACCAGAAAATCGTGATGTTTACCATTTAATGTTTGATACTCAAGAAAAGGCAAATAATTTTCTTGCCGAACTAAACAAAAAAGCTTCGCAAAATATCGCTCAAAACTTTTTAGATTTAGCAAAAACTATTGCTAATAAAAAACTAGAAGAAATTTTAATTGCAGGTGTGTCAAAAGGTCAAATTCTACCAGAACTAGAAAAGATAATTTTTTCTTTACAGCCACAGCAAATTAGCTCAACAATAGAAAGCAAAGCAGGTTTTCATATTGTGTTGTTAAATACAATAAATCCGCCACAAACCCTAGATTTTACTAAGGTTGTAGAGCGAATTAAGCAACAATTATTAACCGAAAAGCAAAATAAAATTTTTGGTAAAATGTTAAAAGAAATGCACGATTTTACTTTAGTAAGCAAATCTTTTGATGATTTTGCTAAAAACTTCTCATTAAAAATTGTTGATGTTGAACAAAAACTTGCCAAAAATCAACAAGCTCAAAAAGAAACCGAATTTTTGCCAAATTTTATTGATCAAGTATTTACTGCCAATATCAAGCAAATTAGTAAGCCAATTTCTTTTGATGATAAGCAAGAAAAATTTTATTTTGTTTTTGTAACCGAGGCGTTTCAGCCGCAGCAATTATCTTTATCTGATGCTAAAAATTTAGTAAAGCAAGATTTGATTTTAGCAAAACAAACGAAAGAATTGCCAAATTTTGCTGATAACTTAGCAAAACAAATTGCCGAAAATCCTAGTTTATTTGTGAATTTAGCAACTAAATATAAAATTAAAATGCAAAAAAATAACAGTATCACTAGATCTGATCTTAATCAACTAGCCGAAAGTCAACAAGCAGAGGCATTGCCAGTAATTAAAATTCTTACTCAATTATTCACTCTTCCAATAAACACTCTAAGTAAGCCAGTAATGTTTAATAGCAATGTTTATTTTTTAGCAATGGCAAAAGAAAGAAAGCAAAATTCAACGAATACCGCTACCGAGTTTAAAAAAGATGCGTTTAATTTATTAAGATACGATTTATTTTCTGCTTATCAAAATTATTTGCTTAAAAACAAATATCCAATTGTAACTAACAAAAATATTTTAGTAATAGAATAATGCTACTATTTCGTTTTAATTTTTTATGTTTCTAAATATAACCGCCAAACCTGAAGATGTTAATAACTCCGATTTTAATATCGACGAAGATCAATTTAATTTGCAAATCGAAACAAAAAAAGCAACTGTTTTGTATCGTTCTTTAGTTAATTCGCTTGCTCCTTTGGTAATTTATCAAAAAATTTTACAAATCAGCGACGGTTACGATTTTTTATTTGAATCAAACGATACTAGCAGTGAAAAAGGTAGATTTTCGGTAATTGGTTTAATGCCAGATAGAATTTGGAAAGTGCAAGATAATCAATCTTTTTTAAGCACCGATCTTCAAACTTTTTTACCAGAAACCAATCAAAATATTATTGAAAATTTTCGTGATTTTGTAGAAAAGGCAAAAATCAACTGGTCTTCTATTTTTGTTAAATATGATAAACAGAGTTTGCCTTCAATATCATCTGGGGTTTATGGTTATTTTACCTACGATTTTGCTAATGCTATTCATGATATTAAATTTTTTCATCAACAACAAGATCTAATTAACATTCCTGATGGAATTTTTATTAGGCCACAAATAGTTATTGTATTTGATAATCAGCTTAAAAAAACCATAATTTGTGCGCCAAGATACCAAGATAGTCATCAATCATACCAAGATTTGATAGAAAAAATTAAAATGATTGAAAATACCATATTTGATACTTTATTTTTGCAACAAGTTGCTCTTGATTATCATAAAAAACCAGAATTTGAGCATTATCTTACTAAACAAAAATATTGCAAACTTGTTGATATTGCCAAGCAATACATTATTGCAGGAGATGCTTTTCAGATTTTACCATCGCAACGCATTACTGCCGATTTTCCAAAATATCTGAAAGAAATTGAATTTTATCAGTCTTTAAAAGAAACCAATCCATCTCCTTTTTTATTTTACTTGCATTTTCCCGATTTCATTCTTACTGGTTCTAGTCCAGAAATTATGGTGTCGGTAAATGATGGCAAAATTACCATTAAGCCACTTGCAGGAACTAGAAAAAGAGGAATAAACGAAGAAGAAGATTTAAAAATTAGTCAAGAATTACTTGCCGATTCTAAAGAAATTGCAGAGCATTTAATGCTTGTCGATTTAGGCAGGAATGATGTTGGTTTTGTTGCCGAAAGTGGCTCGGTTGAAGTGGTTAAAAAAATGCAAATCGAATATTATTCTCATGTAATGCATATTTCTTCAACCATAGAAGGTAAGCTAAAACAAGGTTGCGATGCTATTGATGCTTTAATGGCTGGCTTTCCTGCTGGCACTGTGAGTGGTGCTCCTAAAATTCGTGCCATGGAAATTATTCAAGAACTCGAAGAAATTAAAAGATCTTTTTACGCTGGTTGTGTAGGTTTTTTTGCAAGCAATGGCAATATGGAAACCTGCATTACTTTACGCTCGGCTCTTATTAAAGATGGCAAAATTCATCTACAAGCAGGTGCGGGTGTGGTTTTTGATTCGGTGCCAAAGCTAGAATATCAAGAGTGTTTTAACAAAATGCAAGCCCTTATTAAGGCTTATGAAAATATTACCTAAATATGCAATTTATCGATGAAGTCAAAATACATGTGCAAGCTGGCAACGGTGGCAACGGAGCCTCTAGCTTTCGTCGAGAAAAATTTATTCCAAGAGGTGGGCCAGATGGTGGCGATGGCGGCAGAGGTGGTAGTGTAATTTTTAATTGTGTTGATAGTCTTAATACTTTAATAGATTTTCGTTTTAAACAGCATTTTTCTGCTAAAAATGGTCAATCAGGTAGAGGAGCCAATCAAAATGGTTCTTCTGGTGATGATTTAAATTTATTGGTGCCAATTGGTACTCAAGTTTTTTGCGAAGAAAGTGGTAACTTGCTTTACGATTTTACTGCTAGCGATCAACAATTTATAGTTGTTAAAGGTGGTAGAGGTGGTTTAGGTAATGTGAATTTTAAAAGCTCTACTAATCGAGCTCCAACTTTTGCTCAAAAAGGTGAATTGGGCGAAGAAATATGGGTTCGCCTGCAACTTAAATTGCTTTCTGATGTTGGTTTGGTGGGTTTGCCAAATGCAGGTAAATCTACTTTTTTATCGATTACCACTAGAGCAAAACCAAAAATAGCCGATTATCCATTTACTACTTTAAAGCCACAGCTTGGAGTTGCCTATATTGATGATTACGAATTTGTCATTGCCGATATTCCTGGGTTAATTGCTGATGCTAGTTTAGGCAAGGGTTTGGGTGATAGGTTTTTAAAGCACATTGAAAGGTGTGCTACTTTACTACATTTAATTGCTTGCGACAATGCTTCAGTGATTGAAAGTTATCAAATTATTCGACAAGAAATGCAAAATTACAATCCGCAATTAATTAATAAGCCAGAAATTGTGGTGCTTACTAAGGCCGATTTACTTGGTAAGTTAGAATTAAAAAAACAAGCTCAAAAGCTACAAAAATTTTTTGATAAACAAAAAATTAGTAGTAAAATTTTTATTATTTCTGCGGTAAGTAACAATAATCTTGCCGAATTATTAAGAGAAGCCTACCAACAAATTGTGAATTCTAAAAAATGCCAAACAAAAACGCTTTAATTACTGGGGCAGGCAAAAGAATTGGCAGAGAAATGGCAATTTTTTTAGCAAAAAAACAATATAATTTAGTTTTACACTACAATAATTCTAAGCAAGAAGTTCTTGATTTGCAGTTTGAAATAACCAATAACTATGGAGTAAAATGTCATTTGGTGCAGTTTGATTTGCTTGATTTACAACAAGTTGAAGAGGCAAAACACATTTTTGCCGATTTTTCAGTAAGTTTGCTTATTAACAATGCTTCAATTTTTTTTAAATCGCAATTTTTAAATACTAGGCAGTGGCATCAGTTTGCCGATAATTTCAATATTCATCTTGCTTCACCACTAATTTTGGCTAAACATTTTGCCACTAATTGTTTGCAACAAAACTTGCCACAAGCTCAAATAATTAATATGCTCGACAAAAACATTGCACGTTATGACACCTCTCACTTTTTTTATTTGTTAAGTAAAAAATTTTTAGCAGAAGCCACTAAAATGCTTGCTTTAGAACTTGCTCCACATATTCGAGTAAATGCTATTGCTCCTGGTTTTATTTTAAGTTCGGTAGGCGAAAGCAATCCTTTGGCCGAACAAGAAAAAATCTCAAAAATAATTCCGTTAAAACACATTGGCAACCCAAGTAACATAACTTCCGCTCTTGGTTTTTTGCTAGATAATCAATTTATGACAGGTCAAATTATTTTTGTTGATGGAGGGGCTTCTTTAAATCATGCTGGATAATCAAAAAACTTTAGCAATTATTGCAGGAAGGGGCAATTTACCTCTTTTAATTATTGAAGAATGTCAAAAAAAACAACAAAAATTTGTGTTGATGTTGCTAGAAAGCGAAAAATATGAAGTTGATTATAGTAAATATCAGCCAATCTATATAACTTATGGTGAAGTTGAAAAATTATTAGCAATTTTTGCATTGCATAAAGTGAATCAAGTGGTAATGGCAGGGGCGGTTAATAAGCCAAGCTTTTCGCAACTAAAAGTTGATAAAACAGGCGGTTTTTTGTTGGCAAAAATTGTGGCAAACAAAATTTTAGGTGATGATGCAGTGCTTAAAACAGTAATTAACTTTTTTTTACAACATAAAATTGAGGTGTTAAAAATTAGCCAAGTGCTTGATTGTTTAGCAAATAAGCTAGGAGTTTTAACTATCGCCGAGCCTAATTCTGTGCATTTGCTTGATATTGAACTCGGCAAAAATGCTATCAAGCATTTCTCGGTTTTTGATGTAGGGCAAGGGGTGGTTGTGGCACAAAAACAAATTATTGCGATTGAGGCAGTTGAAGGCACCGACTCTATGATTGCTCGATGCCAAAATTTAAGCATTAGTTATCATAAGCAGGCAATTTTGGTTAAAATGTCAAAACAAAAACAAAGCCAAAAAGCCGATTTACCTACAATAGGCCCCAACACTATCACTAATTTAGTTAATGCCGGTTTTTCTGGCGTGGCAATTGAATTAAATAAAACTATTATTTTACAAAAAAACGAAACCATAAATTTAGCCAATCAATTTGGTTTATTTATTGTTGTGGTTTGTTAATACCATGACTATTTTATTAGCAAAATTGCCTCTTGAGGTGCAAAAAATACTTAAAATTTTTGGAGCAGATATTTGCTTGGTTGGTGGGGCAGTGCGAGATTTACTGCTAAATAAAAACACTTCTGATTACGATTTTTGCACGTTGCTTTCTGTTAAAAAAGTGCAAGAAAAACTGCAACAACACTGCATAAAAAATCTCGATATTAATGCCAAATATGGCACTATCATTGCTTTGCTTGGCAATTATCATTTACAAATTACCACTGCTCGCTCTGAAAAAAATTTTGCTGGCAGAGCTTGTGAAGTAAGTTTTGATGTTGCTAGCTACATTGAAGATGCTGGTAGACGCGATTTTACCATTAATGCTTTATATCTTGATTGTGATGGTAATGTGCTTGATTTTTATAATGGTAAACAACATTTGGCAGAGAAAAAAATTGAATTTATTGGTGATGCTAAAACCAGAATTATTGAAGATCATTTACGTATTTTACGTTTCTTTCGGTTTAATGTTTGCTATACCCAAAATTATCAACCTGCGCAGCTACAAATTTGTTTAGAGCAGGCGTTTTTGTTAGGCAAAATTTCAAAGCCAAGAATTCGCGACGAAATGTTAAAAATTTTACATTCTTTTGCTTATTTTCATCCTATATTTAATTTTTTAAACGAGTTGGCGAAATTTACAGGCTGGAGCTTGCAAATAGAGGTTTTGCAAAAAGTGATTGCAAAAACCAAGCCCAAAGAAACCGATATTTTGCTTGCCTTGGCGGTGTTGGATTCTAATTTTGATCTCAACGAAATGGCGAAAATTTTGTGTTTAACAAGAGCGGAAAAAAAATTATTTTACCATTTGCAAAATCATAGAAAAATATTTCAAAATCTCGATCAAAGCAATATTGTTTGTCAATTAATTTTGGTGGCACTTAATTTTGAG
>CANEUR010000033.1 GCA_947441875.1 Rickettsiales bacterium
AATTAGCGGTGCAATATTCACATAATAGTAACCAACCAAAGTTAGTAAAATAATTTTAGACAACCATTTATAAACTGCAAGATAATTTTAAAACTCTTGTAAATAGGTAATATTAGCCCCAATTAATGCGGCATTTTGACCGTTTTCGGTAATTTTCGCCCTACTTAAATCTAGAGCAATGTTGTTGTCAAACTTATAACCAACAGAGAATTGCAATTGTTTATCGGTATTATTATTGTTGTTAAGCTGTTTGTTATTGATATTTTTTAAACTATATGAGCCACTAGCTGTCCAGCTGCTAAATTGCCCAATTAAAGCAGTGGTTAAATAAGTATTGTTGCGATTTTTTATACCCGAAGCATTTTTTGTGTAAACAGCTTCTGCAAATGGAATTAAAGAGGTTTGTTTACCTATTTTATGTTTATATTCAGAGCTAATTGCTAATGCTTGCTCTCTATCACGATACAGATTATTAACAAAAGAATTTTTTACTCCTAAACTACGATAGCCAAAATAATAAAACCAGTTTTTAAAAGCAAATAAATTATCACCCTCTAAACCCACTGCATATGAAGAAAAAGATTTAGTACTACCTGCCAAACCTGTTGATGCATAATCGATGCCACGCTTATTAATAGCACTATTGCTTAGATTAGTGTTGTCGTTAAAAAAAGAACTTACACTTAACTGAGCATCTTCTAATAATGCTACTACATTAAGACCAATTTTTTCTCTTAAATTATAATCTTCGGCAAAATGTGCAGTAAAAACTCCTATTCTTTTACTGCGACGATGAGCGGTGCCAAATGTTGGATCAAACTTACCAACAGCAAGCTTCATATCTTCATTTTCGTATTGCAACTTTATTTCTTCTACCAGAACACCATTATTTTTAAGACCAACACTACGATCTGTTTGTAAAAAAGTGCGATATCGCTCTGGATCTTGCGAATTACGGGTAGTAAGTGTATTGTTTGGCTGAAAACGTAATTGATTTTTGATAGACCAATTATTAGTAATATTTAAACTAATACTTGGTTCAACATATAAAAAACCGCTAGATTTGTTAATTTTCTGATCGGGATCGTTAATGATTCTATCGGTTTGCACTTGGTAAAATACTTTACCAGAAATAATTGGCAGATCATTAGATGATGCTAAACAAGGAGTTGTCAAAAATAATAACGAAAATAATAATTTTTTCATAAAAATAGATTAATTAGTGATGATGTTTTTTTAAAAAAATAGCAACTCTAGTGCCAATGCCCTCTTGACTTTTGATAGAAATTTTACCATCAAGCAGATTAATAAAATATTTGGTAATATAAATACCAATGCCCGTTCCTGATACCAACATAGCATTGCTAGCTCGGAAAAATTTATTACCGACATTTTTTAAATCTGCTTTAGGAATTCCAATTCCATTATCTATGATACTTATTAATATTGAGTTATCAAGAACTTTTGTAAGTATTTTAATTTCTGAGTTAGTTGGCGAGTATTTTATCGCATTAACCACAATGTTGCCAATTATATGATCAATTAATTTTGGATCGGAGTAATAACAACAAGGTAATTTACTAATACTATAAGAAATATTGATGTTTTTTTGCTGAGAAAAGTTGATATTTTTATCAATAATTTCCAAAATCATTTTTTGCAAATCAAATTCAATGATTTCTAGCTTTATTTGCCCTTTATTATTTTCTATTTTAGCTAAATTTAAAGTACTGGTAATCAAGCTATTCATTCTTTGTATGCCTGAATATATTTTGTTGCAATAATTAATAATAAACTGCTTGGTATTTTCGACAGAATTAAGCTTTCTTACAATTAATTCTCGAGCACTATCTATAACTTGCAAAGGAGTTTTAAATTCATGTGAAACAAGGGCAATGAATTCGTTTTGAATTTTTCTCATTTCTTTTTCATGATTTAAAGAGCTTTCGAGTTTATTTTTAGTATCTAAAAGATAAATATTAGAGATAATAATTTTTTTCGTTGAATAAAAGCGATCAAGAGCAATAGAGAACTGCTCAGCGACAATCTCTAAAAATTCTATTTCTTCATTAAGCCAGTTTCTTTGCAGGGTTTGATGCACGCAAATACAACCCACAACCATGCCATTAAAAATTACATTTACCACTATTTCGGCACTCACCTGGTATTCTTCAAAAAAATCGGCTAGCATAGAAAAATTGGCATCTTCCCAAACATTTGGAATCGAAAAAACAAAAGATTTTTTAGCATCGTTTAAACCGAATTTTTGATAGAAATTATGTTGAAAATCAACAAATTTTTTCACAATTTGTATAGTGTTTTGATGATTTTCTCTTTGATAAATGGTTTTGATATCTGATAAATAACTTTCCACAAAAAAATTTTGCTTACCATATTCATAATCATAAATCACGCACCTGTCACATTTAAGATGATTCAATAAAATTAAAGCCAGTTTTTGAGCGAGTTTTTGAATTGGTAAGTTAGTAATTATTAAATTAGATATTTCTCGAAGTAATTTTTCTGTTCTCAAGGTTCGCTCTAAATTGCGCAAGATTTGTAAATTTGCCTTAGAATGGCTTTTAACATCGGTATTACTTACTAAGGTTTTAGTATATAAAAATAAATGATAATTATTAAATACTATATTATCGTAAACAATAGCGGGTAAGTAATGAATATGAATTTTATTTTTATGATAGCGATTATAATTTGGCAAATGTAAACTCACTTCGCATTCTTTTCTTTCTTGAATAGAATGTAAAAGCCTTGAGTATTCGATTCTGTCTTCAGGAAAATCGTCAAAATCTAGGTTATCGTAAAAAAAATCATAACTTTTATTGATAATGCTTTTGGCAGAAAATTTAAAAATTTGACAAAATTTTTGATTAGCTGAAACTATAGATAATAAATTAGGCATTTTGTCGTTAGAACGACAAATAATTGCTGGTTGCTTGTAATTATCAATAATAGATCTAAGATCGATGCTATTTTCTAGAGAAATTTTTTCTAGATAATTCATTACTAATAAATTAAGTGAAAATGGTATATATTTTTAACAAGACTGATTACACCTTGAATTTTATAAGAAATTTGAGATGTAATAATGTTTCTAATGTAGATCTTGAGTATAATTTTACCATCATTAAAATTAATAATGATTTAAATAAAAATCAATTGCTTCTTTTTGCATCAGGTATTAAAATTTTTTATATTTCTCCAAAATTTTTACTTTTTTATAAACTAATTTTATAAACTAATTTCCGTAGGCTAAATAACATAAAATTTAAATACATAATAACTTTATGTATTTAAATTTTAGTTGAAAAGTCGTTTTATTTAATATTTAAATACTACTCTTATTGGTTTTATTGGTTGAGAATCATTTAATAATGGTGAGGGATTTTCTCCAGATGGGGCTGGGGTTGCGGTTGGGATTGAGACTGCTGTAAATTCTAGCCTTCCCGTTTCTTTTTTCCTAACTTCTAATAGTTGTTCTTCTTCTTCTACTAATCCTAATTTCTGACATAATTCTTTTCCTCCCGGTTGTGTTTTAAGAGTTGTTTTGTCAAGATAATTTTTTTCTTTGGTATACTGTTCCACGAATTCTTCTAGGGCAAATCTTTCTAGGGCGCTTTCTTGGGCTTCTACTAGGACTTCTGTGTGAGCTTCTGCGAATAATTTTTGATACAATTCTTCTCCTATTCTTTTTTTACGTTTAAGAACATCTGCCTCTCTTTGTTGACGCTTAAGAACATCTACCTCTTCTGCTTTTTGGGCTTCTGCGAATTCTTTGTCATACAATTCTTCTCCTATTTTTTTTTTTACGTTCAGGAACATGTGCCTCTCCTTTTGTAAGTTGAAGAACACTTTCCTCTTTTTCTTTACGTCGAAGAACATCTGCCTCTTCTTTTTGTTCTTCTTTAATAGAGTGTTTTATTAATTTTTTATAGCCACCAACGATTTTGTCATATTTCGTTTTATCAGTTTCTGTTAGTTTCGTTTTATCAGTTTCTGTTTTTTTTATTAATTCCATAAGTTCTACTTCTGACGATAATTCTTTATATAATGGTTCTCCTATTCTTAGTTTAAGTTTATTTTTTTGTTCTTCATTACCTTTTTCAATTAATGTTCTATAGATTAGATGTTTTACTTCAGTGATAGTGTTGTTATATGCCTCAATATCTGGTGTAGCCGATGTTAGCACTTGGTAGCTCGCACCCCCATCATATTTATTAATTATCTTACCCTCACCGTCATAAGAAAGTAGAACATTCATAACAGGTATTTTTGGTAACAATCGTGTGAGATATCCATTATATGTCGGATTGGCTAATTCTGATAGTGTGCTAGAAGTTAAGTTTTCTTGAATTGCTTTTTTGACATCTTCTAGATGTTTCTCAGGATCTTTCAAAGTGTGAATTTTCGTATAATAATAACCCTCGGCTAATATTTCTACTTGTCTGTATTTTAATAATAAAGAAGCTTTGTTTCCTAAGTCTTTTAGTTTTTTTGCACCTGCTGTCTCAATTCTATACATAGAAATTAGGTCTGCTACGATCGATTCAAGATAGTCTTGATATTTTATTATCGTTTCACTAGAGTGTGTAAATAGTCTGGTTAGCATAAAATTTAAAATTTAAAGTTAATATTATTATTTTTCATAATATTAATTTATTTTTTAAATGTCAAGAGTTTTTATAACTTTTTTATTTTTCTAAAGAATTGCTAAAAATTAAACGAAGAGCATTAAATATTACTATAACATTTCGCCGATTTTTTTACTTTTTAAAATTTCTCTGGCCTTTTCATATTTGGCATCGTGCCAAAAAATCAAACAACCATTACAACCTTTACCGCAACAACCTTCGGTGCCAATTCTAGGAGTTTTGGTGGCAAGAGAACTATCAAGCTCTCTTGCCTGAAAATACTGCTTTCTTTTATTTTGATATTTTTGTTGTGTTATATTTTCGGCCTCTAGTTGATGCGATAGTTGTCGAGAATCTATTTTAAGTTTTTCTTCTTGATTATTAAGTTTTTCTTTGCGAATCAAGGTGCCAGCAGGTAAAATTTTTGCCAATTCTTGTTGATTTTGTAAATGAAAATCGCTAGCCAAAATGGCAAATTTTGGTTTTTGCCCGCCGTGCAAAGTGGTGCTAATTTTGTTAGTTGGATATTCTACAAATTGATAAACTCTCAGTAAAATTGGCTCTCGAACAACAGGTGATAAAAACTCTAGCACATCGCCAGATTCTAATTTATTTTTGCCTTCTAGCACAATAATATCTTGGTTTTGTGCATTTTTTTGCCACTCAATAATTTTGGCACAATATTCAAAATGACTAGTCGAACCTGTGCTTTCATAGTCGTGAGCTAGTTCGGTGAGCCTGCCATCGTGAAAGGCTAAAGTATAGCCACGATTGGCGATAGAATTTATTTCGTCAAGATAATCGTTGGCATTCCAGGTGTTTGGGTTAGTAAAATAATCATCAATGGCCGCCCGATAAACCCGAGCAACCGAACCAACATAAAATTCGGTTTTGTTTCGCCCTTCTACTTTAAAAGAATCAAGACCAAGCTTGATGTATTCATCTAGCTTTGGCAATAAACATAAATCTTTGGAATTTAAAATATAAGAGCCCGCCACATCTTCTTCAAACGGCATTAAGGCACCGGGACGTATTTCTTCTTCTAGGAAAAAATCAAATAAATCTTTGTTGTGTTCGTTAATTTCGATTTCGTGTTCGGTATTGTCTTTTAGTTTTATTTTTAGTTTATAACCCCATCGGCAAGAATGGGCACAACTACCCTGATTTGCACCTCTTTCGGCCATAAAATTAGAGAGCAAACATCTGCCAGAGTAAGTCATGCACATTGAGCCATGAATGAAGGTTTCAAGCTTGATATTGGGGCATTTTTGCCTGATTTCGGCCATTTCGGCAAAACTCACTTCTCGAGCCAAAACCACTAATTTTGCTCCTTGTTGTTGCCAAAAATCAACAGTAAGCCACGAACAAACATTGGCTTGTGTAGAAATATGCAGCTCAAGCTCTGGAGCATGTTGCCTTACAAAAGAAAAAACCCCAGGGTCAGAAATAATCAAGCCGTCTGGCTTTACTTGCTTGACGGTGTTGATAAATTCGGGGAGTTTTTCGATATCTTTGTTATGCGAAAATAAATTTAAAGTGAGATAAACTTTTTTGTGATGCTGATGGGCAAAATCAATACCTTCAAGCAGATCTTGCAAACTAAAAGCCGATTTTACCCTTAAAGACATATCGGGGGTACCACAATAAACAGCATCTGCCCCATATAAAATGGCGGTTTTTAGTCTTTCAAGGTTGCCTGCTGGCATTAATAACTCTGGCTTTTTCATAGTTTTGTGTAATTTAGTTTAAAATTATTTTTTTGGTTTTTGATAATTTTGCTCTTTATCATAAAAACCATTTTTAATAAGTTGTTGCATAATCAGATCGGTTCTTAAATTTAAAGCACTGTTGGTTGATAAAAAAGCCACTTCTTGCCAATTGATTTGCTGAAATAGAGCAATCAAGTTTTCTTGATGTTGCAAAAAAACTAAACCATAACCTCTTTTATTTGGTAGATCGTGAAAATTTTGATAGGCTTTCATACCAGAAAAACAAGTTGAAGGCAAATAAATATGGCAGTTGTTTATCATTTTTTTGTTTCTGGTGCTACCAGGAGTTCCGCCATCGGATAGCGAATAAATATTGGCAATAGTTTTGCAGGTTTTATGTTTAACAAGAGGTAAAGAAATTAATTTTGGCTTTACCCACACCTGAAAAATAGTGGCAATATCAACATTGGTGCCATCTGGATATTGAAAAGAATTAAGTGGCAACTTTTCGCTGTGCAATAGTTGATAACCATCTATTCTTTTCATAGGAGAACCTTTACCAGTGCTGTGAAACAGCGGGGGCAAAATAAATGCCACCACATCGGCAAATTGTTGAGAATGTAAAATAAATCGCAAAGCCAAATTTCCTCTTAAGCCAAAAGGCGGGTTGCCAATAACAATATATTTTTGAGGCATCGGTGGCAAATAATTTAAATAATTACTGGCAATTAATTGAGAAGCAAATTCGTAGGCAGGGTGCAGATCTATGCCAATTCTGCTATCGGCAGGCAGAATATTGTAAAAACTGCAACAGCCAGCACTTGGTTCGATAAAAGTATAATCGGCAACGGCAATTTTTGCTTCATCTAAAATTGTTAGAGTCTTTTGATAGCAATATTTAGCAATGTGCGGTTTGGTATAAAATTGATCTTGTTTGCGGTAGTTATTTTTGCTTGGATATTTATTTTTTAGCAAATCATTAAGATCGTTAAAATAATTATCGGGCACTTCTTTGTTGGCAAGCCATCTTTTGATAGTGCCTTGATGAATATTTAGTGCCTGTTTTATTTGCGAAACATCAAAATTATTTAATAACTCGCACAGCAAATCAAATGCCTTGGGGTTGTTGTTTATTTTTACTGGTGTTTTGAGAAAATTTAGTTGTTTTGCTGGTGTTAAAAACATAAATTATTTTTTGATTTAAAATTTGCTATGCTTATAAACAATAATAGCAAAATTTATCTAAAATGCAATTAAAAATATCATAAAATTTGGGATGCAACAGTCTCTATGGTTATTGTTGCGTGCAACCAATAGGTTTTTTATTGTGTTTTCTCATAAAGTCTTTAATTATTTCGTTTTCTGCTCTTTTTGATGGCGGAAAGCTATCTTGATATTTTTTACCAAATATTTCGTATTCTGGTTGTTCTGGAAAAAAAGCATAAACAGCCACTTTTTCACCAATTTTTAATAAACTTTGCAAAACAAAATAATTAGTGGTAGAGTTTGTGCCATTAATTCTGTATTCTACTTTACCGCAATTATAAGATTGCACTCTTTTAGTAATTGTGGTTATGGAATGTCTGATTTTAAAAATTTTATTATTAATTACAAAAATATAAACCAAACCAGAAAGAGTGATTTTATGTTGATCCATAATTTCTATTTCTAGCTTTTCTTTTTCTGTGTTTGGCAATAAATTACAAATATGAGAAAAATATTGTTGATATTCAAAATCTGTGTAGTCAATTTCATTTTGTAAATCTTGTGTTGTTTTTAATAGAACTATATTTCTATTTTTCTTCTTTGCCATAATATTTATTGTTAAATTCTAAAATAAAATCATTTTCTGAGTTTGTTAATTCAAAAGATGAAAGAATGGGTAGATTTTGCAAAACTCTTATATTGTTAAAATTTCCGTATCTAGTAATATTGTTAAGAAATTTATAAACTGGATTATCTAACTCTTGAGCGACATTTTGAGATTCGCCCAAACTTTTACAAATTATAAAAGCAATGCTTTGGGTTATGCCACTACCATATTCGGTAAAAACTTTGTATTGATTGGTAAGCGATAGCAAAACTTTATGAAAATCTTGATATTTATGAGGTTTTTTACTCCAAACTATTTGTGTTGGAGTATGTATTACTTTATATTTAAATTCAGCAGTTTCGAAGTTATTAAAAAGATTTTTTTTAGTGTAATGATGTAGATAACTACTAGTTAAAACTTTATATTTTGGCAATAAATTATTGTTGATGGTTTTATTAACAATATTTCTTACTACTTCAGAATAATATAAAGGAATAAACTTACTGTTTTTATCTATGGTAGCAAAAACATTATCTTGAAAAATATAATTATTGTTAATTTTGCAAGGAAAACAATTTTCGATTTTTTGCAATAAAAACCAAGTAAAAGAAGATCCTACTTTCGGAAACCATTTTTTAGCACCATGAATATCAATAGTAATAAATTGATATTCACTTAACATTTGAGGTAATAAATTACGATCAGAAAACGACATCCAATTATTTGGAACAATAAACAAAATGTAACCGCCAATTTTAGTTACTTGGAGTGCTTTTTTAATAAAATCG
>CANEUR010000034.1 GCA_947441875.1 Rickettsiales bacterium
AAAAATTATAGATTTTTAATAAGAAGATGCCATAACCTTTGTTATCTGTACCCATAGAATCTTCTAGTTGTGATAATTATTTTTTAGTTGAAGATAAATTATTTTGAGAAAAATGCTATTTTTTAAAAAAGGGATGCAAAAGTGCCAAAAGATGTCCTTGTAACTTTTGATAGCTCGGTAGGAAAGGTTGCTTTTGGTTTTGAACGAGCTTATTCTAGCGGTTTAAGAAAAATTTATGATAAATTTGGGTTAATTGATAATTCGTTGATTTATTTTCTTTTTAAAGATGCAAGATTAATTAAAACAATTCATCAATATGCCACTGGGTCAATATTATTGCATGCTGGGGCTTCAATAAATAATTTAAAAATACCTTATAACGAAGAAAAATATTTACAATTTCAAAATATAATTAAACCATTTTTTAGCAAAATGGTAATTAACAAACAACAAAACCAAACCCTCGCCAATCTGCGTGATTGGCTGTTGCCAATGCTGATGAACGGGCAGGTAAAAGTTAAATAATGCCATTTTTAATAAAAAAGAAAAAGAATTAAGATCTTATGCAAAATCTCGGTGCCATCACCCTCCCCGAAAGCGAGGGTAAATTTGCAAAGCAAATTTGGGAGGGGCAAAAATCTATTAAAAAGCACTCGGTGCCATCACCCTCCCCCTAGAGGGAGGGTAAATTTGCAAAGCAAATTTGGGAGGGGGAAAAATCTAAAAACAACTTTAAAATTTGAGTATTTTACTAGGTTTTATGCCCACTCCCAAAATTTTCTTACAGAAAATTTTACCCTCCCATCAAAAATTCAAAAAGTCTTTTTAAAGATGAGAAATGTTATAAATATCTTGCTTGATTTGTTGTTGCAATTCTAAAAGAGAAGAAAATTTTTTTTCTGGCCTTAAAAAATTAATAAATTTAACCTCAATTTGTTGTTGATATAAATCACCTTGCCAATTAAAAAGATGAGTTTCAAAAAGTGGTTGTTGGTTGTTGTTGATGGTTGGTTTTATGCCAAAATTAGTAATAGAAGGTAAAGTAATTTTTTGTTGATTGAGAGCAAAAGTTGTTTCAGTTTGATAAACCCCAAATTTCGGAAAAATAATATTGTGATTAGGAGCGATATTAAGAGTTGGAAAACCGATTTTTCGAGCTATTTGCTTTCCTAATAAAACTTTACCTGTAATACTAAAATGACGAGTTAAAATTTGATTTGCTTTTTTTATATCTCCTTCGCTGATAAATTTTCTTGCCAAGGTAGAAGAAAAAATAATTTCTTGTTGTTTTTGACATTGTAACTGATCTACTTCAATATGATTTTGCCTTAAGCTTTCGAGGTTGCCAAGGCGGTTTTTACCAAAAGTAAAATCGTAACCAACAACCATAGTTTTAGTTTGGCAGTATTGCAATAAAATTTGTTTAATAAAATTATCGTGCGATAAATTTGCCAAATGCTTGTTAAATTTTAAAACAATAAGATAATCTAAATTAAATTTTTGTAAAGTGACTATTTTTTGTTTAAAAGTTTGTAATAAAAAATTTTGCTGTTTTTTAAAAAAAAGAGCAGGATGAGGTAAAAAAGTAATCAAACCAGTGGCTAAATTATTTTTTTTAGCAACTTCTTTTAGTTGTAAAATAATTTGTTGATGCCCAAAATGCACTCCATCAAAATTGCCCATGGTTAAGCAAAGTTTTTGAGAAATACTAATTTTTTGCAAACCAAAACTAATAATTGTCATTACTGGTTATTATTCTTCGGTGTTAGTATTGTTTATAACACTATGACGATAACCATAAAATGCATAAATTACAATGCCAAAAATATTCCATAGTAAAAAATATTTCCAATTTTCCAAAAGCAATTTTGCCAATAAAAAGCAACAAGAAGAAATAGCAACAAATGCAACAAAAGCCAAATTCGGACAAACAAAACCTCTTGGCATTTGCGGTTGGGTATATCGTAAAATTAAAGTTGAAGCAACCACCATGATAAAGCTAAATAAAGTGCCTAAGCTAGTCATTTCGGCCAAAATTTTTAGCGGGAACATTCCAGACAGAATTGCAACTATACAAGCGGTAATAATAATACTGATATGGGGAGTTTGGTGTTTTTGATGAATATTCTGTAATTTTTTTGGCAATAAACCATCTCTTGACATAGCAAAAAATATTCGAGACTGCCCATAAAGTAAAATTAATAAAACCGAAGTAATACCAGCAACCGCACCAATTGCCACTAAAATTGAACCAAAATTATTGCCATTTTCACGCAAAGCTCTAGCCAAAGGCTCAGTGTTATCAAGAGTTGTATAGTGTGCTATACCATTTAAAGCAAGTGTTGTGAGAGCATATAGAATAGCACAAATTAGTAGTGAAACAATAATTCCAATAGGCAGATCTTTTTTAGGATTTTTACATTCTTCGGCAGTGGTAGCAACAGCATCAAAACCAATATAAGCATAAAAAACAAGAGCAGTTGCCGATAAAACTCCTCCCCAACCAAAAGGCATAAAATTGCTAAAATTTTCGGATTTAATCATTTTTACCGAGAAAATCAAAAACACAACAATAACACTTAATTTTATTAATACTAAAATTCCACTAAAACGAATGCCGTTTTTAGTGCCAAGGTAAAGTAAAAAACTTAAAAACAACACAATAAAAACCGCAGGTAAATTAACTATACCACTACCACTAACATCAAAGGTGGCAGTGCGAAATTGCATTGGAATAACGATGTTGACCGAATCAAGAATGCCAGTTAAATAGCCACTCCAACCATTAGCAACTGTTGATGCCCCAATGCCGTATTCTAAAATCAAACTCCAGCCAACTAGCCAAGCCACACCTTCACCAGCAGTGGCATAGGTATAATTATAGGCACTGCCAGAAATAGGAATAGCAGAGGCTAGTTCGGCATAAGCAAGAGCAACAAATAAACAAATCAAGGCAGAAATAATATATGAAATTGCAAGGCTAGGGCCTGCATAATTAGCAGATGCAGTGCCAGTAAGCACAAAAATACCAGTGCCAATAGTACAGCTAATACCAATAATAATTAAATCAAAAGCAGTAAGGTTTTTTTGTAAAGTTCCTTTTTTAGCTTCGTTTAAAATTGATTGTATTGATTTGGTGCGAAAAATATTCATTTATGATGGAAAATATTTGATTAACAAAAAAACAAGTTTATTATTTTAATTTATCTTAAATTAAACACATTAAACTATGATATTTTTAAAAAAAAAAACAATCAAGATATTTTTTAATATTGTTGTTATTTCCTTATTTTTATCTTCTTGTTCTTCGTTGCATCAGTTAAAAAAACCTCAAATTAACTGCCTCGATGATGCATTACTAAAAGAAAGAGTCAACTTATTTTTACCTTTAAGTAAAAAAGAAATCGCCATCAGAAAAAAAATTAAACTCGATTCATTAATGCCTCTTGATAAACCAAGTGCGGTAGCCGAAATTATTAAGGCTATAAATGCAGCACCGCTTAATGCAAAATTTATTGTAGTTGATTTGCGATATTATAAAGAGGTAGATCTCACTAATATTATTTTTGCTAGTGAATCCGATAATAATTTAAGCTCTTATTTACTTACTTCAAAATATTCGCAAGGCTATTTTACTTTATTTAATTTTGGACCAAATCATATTTCAGTATTTCCTCCTGAAATATTTCAAGCTTTTAAAACTTTCAAAATTAATCGCCCAGATTTAAGAGAAGCAGAAATAGTTATAAACGTCAATAATGCTCGAAATTTATTTGGCAATCTTAAATTTTCTTATCAAAGAAAATTTTCATTGTTTTCTGATAATATTTTTGAACCAGTAAGGCTCGATTTACGAGAAGCAAGTAATATGCAATTTAATTTAAATAACAAATGGATTATGCCTGTTTATAGTTTGCAAGGCACCCATATTAAAGAAAGTAAAATTTCAACAGTGCAAATGTATTATGTTGATAACAAAGATGCAATACTTAACAATAAAAAATTTACTAAATCCGATGCCTCATGCTACCTTTCTGCTGATAGTATGAAATTTGTTAAAAAAGATTAACCAAAATACATTCTTATTAGCATCGCTAATTTGTTTTATTTTTTTGCTATGTTTTCATGTAGAAATATGTAGAAATCTTGCCTATTTTATGCCTGTTGCAAGTAAAAATTAAAACAAATTAGCGATGCAACAGTCTCATTATTGAAAAAATTATTTAAAACTCGATAAAAAAGTTTGACATTTTATTTTTTTGCTTCATCTTTATTGATGTTTTAATTATTTTTTAAACAAAAACAATCAAACAAAATGAAAAAATTACTGTATATCGCTAGCTTTATTTGTTTAATTATCTCACAAAAAGCCATTGCTTCTACTCAACATATTTCTATTGGCACTGGTGTAATTACTGGTGTTTATTATCCTGCTGGTGGCTCAATTTGTAGGCTTTTACACATAAATAAATCACAACATAACATTAGATGCTCTCCAGAATCAACTGGCGGTTCAGTAAGTAATTTAAATGCAATTCGCAACACCTCTATAGACTTCGGAATTGTGCAATCCGATTGGCAATACAATGCAGTTAATGGTCTAGGTTTATTTTCCGATCAAAAACCATTTGAAGAGCTTCGTTCTGTATTATCTTTATACACCGAAACTTTCACTGTTGTAGTTTTAAAAGATTCTAAAATCAATATAATTGACGATATCATTGGTAAAAAAGTTAATTTTGGTCCTGCTGGTTCTGGCATGCATGCCACAATGGAAGTTTTAATGAATGTTAAAGGCTGGACAAAAGAAACTTTTTCTTCTGTAACTTATTTACAACCATCCGATATGCCGCAAGCATTATGCGATAAAAAAATTGATGTCATGATTTACGCCGCAGGCAATCCAAATGCTCTTTTGCAAGAAGTTACTCAAAGTTGTAAAGTAAAAATAATTTCTATCGATAAAGAAACTATTGCAAAATTATTAAAAGTTAATCCTTTTTATGTAGAAGCTACTATACCTGGTGGCACTTATGTAAACAACCTCGATCCTATAGAAACTTTTGGAGTAAAAGCAACCCTTGTAACTTCTAAAAATACTTCTGAAAAAATTGTTTATAATTTAACTAAATCGGTTTTTGAAAATTTTGATAATTTTAAAACCCTACATCCCGTATTATCATCTTTAAAAAAACAAGAGATGATCTACGAAGGAAACTCTGCTCCAATGCATTTAGGGGCATTCAAATATTTTAAAGAAGCAAAATTAATTAAATAAAAAATGCAAATTTTAAAAGAGGGTAAATTAAAATATTTTCTCATATTTTTAGCTTATTTATTGGCTTTAATAAATTATATTTTTATTGTTAAAGCAATATCTTCTTCGGCCGAACTTACCTCTTTTAATATTTTTTTATCTTCAATAAAATCTCTGTTTCAAGAAAACTCTGCCGACTCCTTAAAGCTTATTTTTCTTATCAATGTTTTAGCTATAATAATTGTTACCGTATTTTTATTTATTTTAGTTATTTTTAAAAAAGCGAAGTCTTTTGGCATTAGTAATCAACAATTGGTAAAACTAAAAATATATCAAAATAAAGGTTTTTATATCGATAAAAAAAAACCTTTTCTCGCTATTTTTTATGCTTTATTTCCAGCTGGAGCATCTCTTTATTTAAAACATTTTATTTTTGGTATTATCAGTATTTTAACTTATCCATTATCTATTTTTTGGGAAATTGTTGTTGGCTATTTTGGGAGTTTAAAAGAAAATTATCTTGCTACCGCCAAATTTGTTAATGAAAGTTATGCTTTAGAAGAAAAAAAACTAGATAATTTACTATTAGAAATGCAAGATAATGGTAAATCTTATATTGTTGCCAAAAAAGAGCTCGACAAAAAATACCTTAATATTCTCACCCAGAATTCTGTTGAATAACATGCAATTTCATCAAAAAATATCTCAATATTTCTTAAAATATCATGCATATTTTAAGAAATTATCTTGTTTAAAAAAGCAAAATAAATCGCTATTAATTGTTTTATTAACTTTTTTCTTAAGTTGTTGTGCTTCTTTTAAAAATACTTACTACAAACAACTATCCGATCTCGAGCCAACCTTAAAAATAAAGAAAGATTTTGAATCTTTCTTAGCATTAGAATATCTTTCTTTTGCCAATAAATTAACCTCTCTTAAAAATCACTCACAAGCAAATTATTTCGCTAAAAAAGGTTTAAGAATAGCCAAAAAAGAACCGTTTTTTCCAGAAAATCCACTATACTGGAAATCAGATAAACAACAACTAGAAGAGTTAATTTTTATGCAAAAAAGACTCGAAAACATCACTTCTACCGCTTATTTAAAATTTAATTTACCAATTCAATTAGCTCATACTTTTTATCTTTATGATTGTTGGGTTTCTAAAGAATCTCAGCCAGCTTTTCGAGGTATTGGCTTATCTTATTGTCGTGAAAATTTTTCTAAAATACTTAACGAACTTGAAATTTATTTTAACGATAGTAAAAAAGAAAAATTTTCTACTATTAATTTTCTTATGCCAGAATTCGCCAGATTTAGCGTGCAGTTTGATAAAGAAAGCTTTGTTCTCAATGAACAGGGCAATAAAACAATGCTCTCAATTATCGAGCATTTATCGCAATCTACTGGTTATAAAATAATATTGGTTGGCAATGCCGATAACTCTGCAAATACTATTGATAATCAAACTTTATTATTATCCAGAATTTTAACCGTTAAAAATTATCTTATTAAAAATGGGGTTAACGAAACTTTGATTAGCCAAGAAGCTGAAAGTGAAAATTTTCCAGATTTACTTGCAACTAATCAAACAGATGCTGTAAAAGAAAATCGCAGTGTTGCCCTTTATATTTTAAAAGGCAATCTAGATTTAAAACTTTACCCCCTGCCCTTATTACAAAATTTAGCTTATCGCAACAAAATAATACAAACTCAAATAAAAAATGAATCAAAATACGATTGATTTTAATGTTTATGAAAAAATAGTCATTAAAATAGGATCTGCTTTATTGGTAAAAAATCAAGAATTTTCAATAAATTGGTTACAATACTTGGCCGATAATATTAACGAGTTAAAAAAACAAAACAAACAAATTGTTATCGTTACATCTGGCGCGGTTGCCTTAGGCAAATCTTTATTACAAATCACTCAATCAAAAATATCCATACCTCAAAAGCAAGCCCTTGCCTCTGTTGGTCAAATTAAATTAATGAGTCATTATCAGCAAGTTTTTACCAAACACCATCAACAAGTTGCTCAAATTTTAGTTACCGCCAATGATTGTAACATTAGAAATAGCTATTTGAATTGTGCAAATACCATATCAACCCTACTAAAAAACAATATTATTCCTATAATCAACGAAAATGATTCTATCGCTACTCAAGAAATTAAATTTGGCGATAATGATAGACTAGCGGCCAGAATAGCCCAAATGATTAATGCCGATTTATTAATTTTATTCTCTGATATTGATGGTTTGTATAATAAAAATCCAAAAACCAATAACGATGCTGTTTTTATTTGGCAAGTGCATAAAATTACAAGCCAAATTGAAAATATGGCAACCGACACTTCTTCAAAAGTTGGTACAGGCGGCATGATTACCAAAATAATGGCGGCCAAAATGGCTATGCAATCGCACTGCTCAACCATTATTACCAATGGTGAAAATATTGATTGCCTACAAAAATTATGGCAAAATAAACAACCTTTTACTCATTTTATTGCCAACGAAAAAATAAAAAAAGATCATAAAAAATCAAAATCAAAAACTAATTGGCTTACTGGCATTGTTAATCCGAAGGGAGAAATTATTATCAATGATTGCGCAGTTGAAGCTCTCAAAAAAGGCAAAGCAAGCTTGTTAGCTATCGGTGCAATTGCAGTAAAAGGTAATTTTTTTGCTCAAGATCCTGTTTTGGTAAAAGATAGTAATCAGCAAGTTATTGCCAGTGGAATTGTTAATCATAGTAGTGCCGATATAGCAAAAATTTTACAAAAAACTTCTCAACAAATCAAAACAATACTTGGCAACAACTGCAAAACAGAATTAATACATATTGATAATTTGGTAATGCAAAAATAAAAAAATTATTTGAAATAGTTTTGCAACTCTAAATCTAAAACATTATCAATACTTTTTTCTAGTAAAAAATCGCCAACTTTAGTTCGGGTAAGTTTACTTACAAAACCACAAATATTTAAATGTTTGCATAAATCGTGCGCCAAGGTTCGAACATAAGTTCCTTTGCTACATTCTACCATAAATTGAGCAGAATCAACCTCATAACTTAACATTTGTAAAGAAAAAATACTAATTTCACGCATAGGTATTGTAAATTCTACCCCTTGCCTAGCTAATTTATAAGCTCTTTTGCCATTAATTTTTAAAGCAGAAAATTTAGAAGGTTGCTGAATTATTTTACCAATAAATTGTGGTAAAATTTGCATAATTTGCCAAGCAGATGCCCTGTTTGAGTTAGTTGCCACCACTTTACCTTCGCAATCGTCGGTATCACGAAACTCGCCAAAAGTTATGGTAAAAAGATATTGTTTTTTGGCATCCATCATGTTTTGAGAAGTTTTGGTAGCCTTGTTTAAAGCCACTGGCAAAACTCCACTAGCAAAAGGATCAAGTGTGCCACCATGCCCAACTTTTTTTGCTTTAGTTAATTTTTTAACTATTGCCACAACTTTTGCAGAAGAAAAACCTATTGGCTTGTTGATATTAAGCCAAC
>CANEUR010000035.1 GCA_947441875.1 Rickettsiales bacterium
CATAGCAGAAGCGCGTAGTGCAACTTCGGTTTTGCCAAAACCAACATCGCCGCAAATAAGCCTATCCATTGGTTTGCCACTTTGTAAATCTTGCTCTACTTCTAAAATTGCCCTTGCCTGATCTGGGGTTTCGGTAAAGCCAAAATGAGCAATAAATTCGTTATATAAGTGTTGATCTGGCTCAAAAATAATTCCTTGAGTGGTTTTTCTTATGGCGGCAATTTTTAGTAGTTCTTCGGCAGTGAGTTTTATTTTATCTTGAGTTTTTTTACAACGCGTTTTCCAACTATTAGAATTGCCAAGTTTATCGAGTTGTATAGCAGGATTTTCGGCAGAATAACGATAAATAAGCCCAATATCATCAACTGGCACAAATAAAGTATCGTTATTAGCATATAAAATTTTTAGCATATCTATTTTATTGCCTAAAACCACTAGTTGTTGAATGCCTAAAAATTTGCCAATACCATAATCACGATGCACAATTAATTCGTTGCAAGCAATAGCTAAAGTTTCTTCGATAATGCGTTGTGAACCACTTTTATTGCTATGCTGATGACTGGTTTTGTCGCCAAACAAGGCTTGTTCGCCTACGATAAATAAATTGTCTGCTGAAAAACCAAAATGCAAAGGTAATTTTGTGAGGCAAATTTTATTTGCAGGAGCTTGATTAAACTCTGTAAAGTTGCTGATTTGATGAGTATAAACTTGATAATCATGCAGGAGTTTTGGGAGTCTGTCTTGCATGCTTGGTTGTAAATAACCAAGTAAAAATTGATTTTTTTTATGTTGATTTGCTTCTAGATATTGCGAAAACAACATTAAAGGATCTTGTTTGTTGATTCTGGCAGTGGCAGTAAAATTTGGTATTGAACGTATGTTTAAATCGAGTTTTACTAAATTTTGATTACTTACTTTGTCGTTTTCACTAAATTCAATAACTAATTTTTGAGTGTTGATGTTAAATTTTGCATATAATAATTCTGGCAAAATTGGATTATATAAATTTTCTGGGTGAATTTTTTGTTCGTCTAATCTGTTTTGATAGTATTCGTTAATGGTTTTAAAGCGATATTTGATATTTTCATCGAGATTTTTATCATAAAATATTAGTGGTTGTAAAAAATAATCAAAAATATTTACCAAATCTTGTTCATAAAATAACGGAAGCCAGTTTTCTAAACCTGGATAATGTCTGTTATTGCTTATTGCATCATAAAGTAAATCGTTAGATTGATAGCTAAAATAACTGCGATATTTGGCTTTAAAAATTTGTAAATTTTCAGTTTGAAAAAACAATTCGCTAGTGGGTAAAATTTCGAGTTTTTTTACTTCTTCATAGCTTAATTGAGTGATAGGATCGAAGATTTTTATTGATTCTACTTCTTCACCAAAAAAATCGAGTCGATAGCCAATAATATCGCCAGCCTGTTGTAAAACCACATCAACAATACCTCCTCTCATGGCAAATTCGCCAACTTCATTAGCGGTAGTTTGTCGAGTGTAACCTAAATTTACTAATAAATTAGCAATAGATCGCACTAAAACTTTATCACCTTTACTAATAGATAAACCAATATTTTGCAAATTATTTTTGGCAATAGTTTTTTGCACTATGGCATTTACAGAAGTAATGATTAATCGAGGGTTTGTTGCTGGTTTTTGCAGTAAAAATAAAGCTTTTATTCGTTGAGCTAAAATTTGTGGTTTAGGCGAAGAGCGATCGTAGGGTAAAGAATCAAAAGCAGGAAAAGTAATAATTGGTAAAGTAGGGCTAAAAAATTTTATTTGATTAGCAACAAAAAGCATTTCGGCATCATTGTTGGCAATAAACACTATATCGTTAGTGGTAAATTTATTTTGAGCAATAATTTGAGAAATAATAAAACCTTTACTATCAGGTGGGCAATTAATTAGAGCTGCAGAATGATGAAGATGATTAAGTTGTATTTGGTAATGCATAAAAGTTTAAGATATTTTTTTAGCTAAAAAAAAACTCACTTGCCAATCAAGGTTAGCTTGTTGTTGCCAAAAGTTTTTTTGTTTAATGAGGTGAGAAAAATTATTGTGTTGAGTAGCCTTGGTGTTGGCTCCAATGTTTTTAAAATAATGTAAAGCTTCTTTTAAGCTTAAAAAAGATTGACAAAAATTTTGCCAAGAATGATGAATTATTTCAAAACCACAATTTGCTAATTGTTGTAAAAACCACTCATGATTAGGTAATTGATTAACTTTAATAATATTTTGTAAATTTTGCAACGAATTGTTATTAGGCAAAGCAACCGCTAACAAGCCGTTGTGTTTTAAAACTTTATTTAAACTCATTAGAGCATTATGATTAAGCCACTGTAAAGCAAAAGAAGAAATAATAAAGTCGAAGTAATTAGTATTGAATGGTAAATGATAAATATCGGCTAAAACAGGAAAAAAATTTTTAGGACGATCTTGCCAAGATGCCAGCATTTCCGAAGAAAAATCAACTTCAAAAATTTGAGAAGAATTGTTAAATTGCCAAGTTTTGCCAATAATACTAGTGCCTGAACCAGCATCAAGAACTTTGTTGGCTTGTAATAATTGAGTTGATAAATATTTTTGCACTAAAAAATGCAATTTATGAGAGGTTTGCTGCTGAATTTGGCTATATTTTGGATATTGTTGAGCCTTTTTACTAAAATTAAAACCAATTTGAGAATTGTTAAAAGAACTATTGCCAACAATAAAACACATAAGGTTTGAGAAGTGGTGGGATTGGTAGGGATCGAACCTACGACCAAGGCGTTATGAGCGCCCTGCTCTAACCGCTGAGCTACAATCCCCTAAAAAAAATTCAAGAATTTTTTAAGAAAAAATTATAAACAAACAAAAAGCTTGCAAGTAATAGTAGCAATAATAAAATATTTTTGCAAACACTTTTTTAAGTTTTTTTACAATACTTTTTATGCAAAATATCATCAAAATAGGCTTAGCTGGTTTAGGAGTGGTTGGTAAAGCTGTTTATCAACTAATTTCTAACAACACTGAATTACTCAAATTAAAAAGCAATTATTATTTAAAGATAGTCGCCGTTTCTGCCAAAAATACCAAAGATTTTATTTCTTCTGATGTTAAATTTTATGAAAATCCGCTTGATATGGCTTGCGATTCTAACATAGATGTTATTATTGAGCTTATTGGTGGGCAAGATATAGCAAAACAATTAATTATTTTGGCTTTACAAAATAATAAAAAAGTTGTTACTGCTAATAAAGCTTTATTAGCTTGTTGTGGTTATGAATTGGCAAAAATCGCTCATCAAAACAACACTGTATTGCTCTACGAAGCTTCGGTTGCTGCTTCTGTGCCCGTTATCAAAGCTTATCAACAAAGTTTTTTAGCAAATGAAATTAGCAAGATTTATGCCATTTTAAACGGCACTTGTAATTTTATTTTAAGCGAAATGACCAACAAAAAACAAGATTTTTTACCATCTTTAAAACAAGCTCAAGAGCTAGGTTTTGCCGAAGCCGATCCTAGTTTTGATATAGAAGGCATCGATACCGCTCATAAACTTACTATTTTAGCCTCACTGGCTTCTAATACCGCTCCTAATTTTTTACAAACATACATTGAAGGAATTATTAAAATCACCGCCAATGATATCAAACTTGCCAATCAATTAGGTTATAAAATAAAATTACTTGCCACTTATCAAAAACAAAATAATAATCAAGTTTTGCAAGCTGTTTATCCTGCTTTAATTTCACAACAACACAAAATTGCTCAGGTTGATGGCTCTTATAATTGCATTCTTACTTATGGTCAATATTTTGATGATAGTTTTTTTATAGGAAAAGGGGCAGGGGGCAATCCTACTGCTTCTGCTGTTGTGGCCGATTTGCTTGATATTGCTAATAACACTTACAGCAAACACACTCTTGGTTATAATCCAAATATTATTACTCAAAATCAACCTCAAGTTATTTCAATTAAACAAAGATTCGGCGAATATTTTATTTTGCTTCGCTTCGATAAATCACAAAATAATTTGGCAATCGAAAATACTTTTAAAAACTCTCAAATAGATTGTGTGCAAGCAACTTGCATTGAACTTAACGATCAACAAATTGTTTGTGGCATTATCACCAATAAACAAAACGAACAAACCATTATTGATGCTCTTGATTTGCTTGATAAATCAATTATTAAAGAAAGCAAATTTATTCGGGTTGAAACTTTTTAATTTTTATGAACTGCACTTTTACTTTTGAGCTTTATTGCGAAGAAATACCAGCTAAAATGCAAGATTATGCCTTAAAACAATTTAAGCAAATAGCTAGCGAAATTTTACAAAAAAATCAATTAAATTTTCAAGAACAAAATTTATTAACTCATATCACTTGCAACCGATTAATTTTAATTCTCACTAATTTATCTACCCAACAAACTAAAGAATCGGTAAAAAAAATTGGTCCCAATATAACCGCTAATCAATCGGCAATTGCAGGTTTTTTAAAAGCTAATCAATTAAGCGATGTTTCGCAATTAACCATTGAAAACAACTTTTTTGTTTATCAAAGCTTGGTGCAAAATCTTGATACCGCTAAAATTATTGCCAAATCTATACCAGCAATCTTGCAAAAAATGCAAAATGTTTGGCAAAAATCAATAAAAATGCCAAATCACCCACAATGCACCAATATTTGGGTAAGGCCTGTGCGCAATTTATTGGCAATGTTTGAAAACGAAGTAGTTGATTTTAATTTTTTTAATTTATCTACCAATAATATTATAAATATTGATAAATTTCAACAAATTAAACTTAATTCTGCTAGTGAATATTTAAATATTTTGCAACAACAACAAATTATTTTTAGTTTAGATGCTAGAATTAACTTTATTTCTGCGCAACTACAAATATTAGCCGAAAAATATCATCTCACTTTAATACCAGATCAGGCTTTGCTACTTGAAGTTGCTGGCTTAACCGAAAAAATTGCGGTTTTATCGGCCGAAATTCAGCCTCATTTTTTATCTTTACCACCAGAAGCTTTAATTGTTACTTTAAAAAATAATCAAAAATATTTTTTAGCCCTCGATGCTGAAAATAAAATATCAAAACACTTCTTTTTTACCACCAATCAACTAAACACTAATTATCAGCAAAAAATTATTTTAGATAATCAAAAAGTAGTAAATGCCAGACTATCTGATTTAAAATTTTTTATTGAAGAAGATTTAAAACAACCGCTTATTAATTATTTAGATCAGTTAAAAAATATCACTTTCCATCAAGATTTAGGCAGTGTTTTTGCAAAAACTCAACGCATGCTTGATTTAGCAAAATTTATGGCTGTTTTTATTACTCACTGCAAGCTTAACCATATTCAATTAGCTTGTGATTTAGCAAAATGCGATTTAGCAACCAAAGCAGTTGCCGAAATGCCAGAGTTACAAGGAAAAATTGGAGCTTTTTATGCTAAAAAACAACAACAAAACCCCGAAATAGTTGAGGCAATCGAGCAACATTATTTACCGAACTCTGTCAATTCTCCTTTGCCAAATAGTCCTTTGGCTATAAATTTAAGCTTATCCGATAAACTCGATAGTTTGGTGGGCTTTTTTTTAATTAATCAAAAACCAACCAGTTCCAAAGATCCCTTCGCTCTTCGCAGACAAGCTCTTGGTATTATAAAAATAATTTGGCATCATAATTTATCTATACCTTTAGAACTTGTTTTAAAAAGATCTTTAAATAATTTTCCTAGCAAAATTTTTAACCAACAAAAACAAATAAAAGCTTGTAAAAACTTTCAGTCAATTATCATTGAAGATATTAAATTATTTTTAATAGAGCGGTTAAAATTTTTTCTCAAAGATCAGCTAAATGTTTCTGTGCATTTAATAGAATGGTTTTTATCTAAACAGTCTAAATTAAACATTGCTAACAATGTCAATAATATTTTGTTGTTAAATGATTTTTTAAACAACCAAGATTCGCAAAATTTGTTAAATGCCTATAAAAGAGCAATAAATTTATTAAACCCAGATTTTTCTAAACTGCATTTTGTTAGTAAAGTTAAATGCCAATTAAACATTGAAAAAGAACTCCATAAACAAACCAAGCAACTATTAAAACCCATTAAAAATGCCCTACAACAACCAAATCTGAACGATATATTAAAATTACTAAACAATATTGGTGATGTTTTGCAAGATTTTTTAAATCAAGTAACTATTAACGATAGCAATGCTAAAGCCAAACAACAAAAATTATTATTGCTTGGCAATGCTGTGTTTATTATTTCTCAAGTTGTACCACTTTAAAAAATAAAATTTTATGTTATTAAGTAAATATTTTTTACCCACTTTAAAAGAAAACCCTCTCGATGCCTCGGTGGTTTCGCACCAACTAATGATTAGGGCAGGTATGATCAGGCAAACCGCTTCGGGCATTTATAGCTGGCTACCTCTTGGTTTAAGAGTGTTAAGAAAAGTAGAGAGTATTATTAAACAACAAATGGATCTTGCAGGAGCTTGTGAAATTTTAATGCCAACCATTCAGCCTGCCGAATTATGGCTCGAATCTGGTCGATATAACGATTACGGTAAAGAAATGCTACGCATTACCGATAGGCACGATAGAGCATTGCTTTATGGGCCAACACACGAAGAGGTGGTGACCGATTTATTTCGTAAAAATGTTTTTTCTTACAAAGATTTACCAAAAAATCTTTATCAAATTCACTGGAAGTTTCGTGACGAAGTTCGGCCAAGATTTGGCCTGATGAGAGGTAGAGAATTTTTAATGAAAGATGCTTATTCTTTTGACATAAACTTTGAAGAATCAAAAGCTACTTATAATTTAATGTACACCACTTATTTTAAAATTTTTCAAGCAATGGGTTTAAAACCAATTGCTTTAAAAGCCGAAACTGGGGCAATTGGTGGCGATTTATCGCACGAATTTCATATTTTAGCCGAAACTGGCGAAAGTGCTATTTTTTACGATAAAAAATTTGATGAAATTTCACAGCAAAAAAATATTAACATCACCGATATGCAACAAATTTATGCTATGGCCGACGATTTACATATTCCACAAAAATGCCCAGTGGCACCAGAAAATTTAATGTCAAAAAGAGGTATCGAAGTTGGGCATATTTTTAACTTCGGCACTAAATATTCTAAGGCAATGCAGGCAACAGTGCTTGATCAAGATGGTAAAAAAGTTTATCCTTATATGGGCTCTTATGGCATCGGGGTTTCAAGGGTGGTGGCCGCTTGCATTGAGGCAAATCACGATAGCAAAGGCATTATTTGGCCAAAAGAAATTGCACCTTTTGAGGTAGTTTTGGTAAATTTAAAACCTAACAACCAGCAAGTAAGCGATCTTTGTTTGCAAATTTATCAGCAATTGCAAGAGCAAAACATTGAAGTGCTTTTTGACGACACCAAAAACAGCTTGGGGCAAAAACTAGCAATTGCCGATTTAATTGGTATTCCTACTCAAATTTTAGTTTCCGATAAATCTCTTGATGAGGTAGAGGTAAAAAACCGCTTAACCCAAGAAAAACAGCAAGTTCCTCTAAAAAATCTTTTGCAATTTTTAAAATCTTAGTTGCTACACCGCTCTATATTTTTAAATAACCAAAATAAAATCATGAATAACATAACAATTAACTCTAACAGCCAGAACTGGTTCTAAAATTAAAGAAACCGAAGTCTATAGTAGATTTAAAAAATTTGTAGGAGAAGAAAAATATCAAGATAAAACAATTTATAGTGATGTGATTAAAGTTGCGAAAATTTATCATCAAATCAAATGTGAATCAAATATTAAAGAATTAAAATTATTTAGGGCTTTAAAATTATGGAGCCTTATGCCATTAATGATTGTAATTTTCGAATCCAAAAATGAACTTAAAAATAAGTTTATATCAGTAATTGATTTAATAATTAATTATGGTTTTAGAATGTCGTCAGTTGATACAACAAACAAAATTAAAGCAGAAACAATAGTTCATCAACTAACTAACCAAACCAGATTGGCAAAATAATCCTGTAACGATATTGTCTGCAATACTTAATATGCCAAAAGATGATGAGGTAAAAAATGCTCTGTCAACAAGAAATATTACAAAAGGAGGCTTCAATCTTTATAGATTTATCTTAATGTCTATAGAAGAAGCGCAAAGAAGTGATAAAAATGTCACTGACTATAATAAACTACAAATAGAGCATATTCTTCCTCAAAAACCATCGCAGGACTTTAAAGATAAATATATAAATAATTGGAAGGAAATTAGCAAAAATAATACTGGTAAGTTAGGAAATATAACTTTAATAACCCCTAAAAATAATTCTAAAATCAGCAATGACAACATTCAATCTAAAATAGATGATTATTATAACAAATCTGATTTTAAAATTAATCAAGACATAGAAGGGTTATATAATGATGCTACAAAGAATATTGTTGATTTTATTAGTAAAAGAGCTGAAAAATTAATCAAGAAGGTTTTAGAAGGCTTTCCATATTATTGTGACGAAAATTATAAACTGAACAATAATGATTTTAATAAAGAAGAAGAGGAGGAGCCAGATTTAACACTTGATGGCACCGATATTAAGTTAAAAAATGATCGTGGCGAGATTTCTGGTAAAAGGCCTAAA